>SYDJ01000152.1 GCA_005801205.1 Gammaproteobacteria bacterium | reverse complement strand
GAAGGCTATGCCATCTATTACGCCAATAATATCGGCAATTTTTTGTGATGATTCGTTAATCGCGTTCATGGTGGTTACTACTTCTTGTATTAACGCACCGCCATCGGTTGCGACTGTGGAGGCTTGCTCTGCTAACACGTTTGCCTGTTTAGCATTGTCTGCATTTAACTTAACGGTTGAGGTTAATTCTTCCATACTCGATGCTGTTTCTTCGAGATTTGCAGCTTGCTGTTCAGTACGACTCGATAAATCCGCATTACCCGATGCAATTTCACTCGATGCTGTAAATATAGTTTCTGCAGCTGTACGAATTTCACCGATAATGTCACTTAAGCTATCGGTAGTGCTATTACAGTAATCTTTTAGTTCTCCAAAGGTACCAGAGTAATCAGCAGTAATTTTTTCGGTTAAATCACCTTTTGCAATGGCGCCCAATACACGATTAACTTCACCTAAACCAACATCTGAGGTTTGCATTAACGCATTCAATCCCTCGGCCAAACTTAAGAAGAAACCAGATTTTCCTTCTGTTGGAATTCTTGCTTTGAAATTTCCAGAGCCAGCAGCCTGCACAACTCCACTCACTTCGCTCTCAACCATCACTTCTTGGGTACGATCTAACCATTCCACCACTGAACCTAAACGCGCTCCATCTTTTGAAAAAATGGGATTAGCTACTAAACGGAAATGACGTTTACCTACAATAATATTGCCAGTGTAAGTCGTAGTTAGTGTTTCTAACAATTTCATTTGATGCGCCGGATTTTTATGGAATATATCCATATTGCTGCCAATAATTTTATCTACGCTAAAATGCGGTAACACAGCACGAATATCGGACTCTGCAATACGCAACATACTCCCTACAGCCTTGTTCATGTAGATAATATTGCGTTCTGGATCAGCAATCATTACGTTTACCGAAGCCGCATTGAGTGCTTCTTTAACACGGAAATTTTCGATAGAAACAGCAGCACTTTCCTGTAACTGTGCGCGCATTGAATCCAATTGCCCTAGAAGGCTACCTCTAGCCGCACGAGAAAGTGAACCATTTTCTTTATAATCACCTGAACCTATACGACTAGCAGCCGCCACAGCTTCTGATGGTTCTCCGCCCAAGTCTTCCATTACTTTATTAGCGCGTTTGAATGCCAATAGTAAAGAAGCCACGGCAGACAATAATATAACAATCAATTGAATCGTTTTGGCGACTACGACCTGATCATTCGCTTGTTCTGCCTCTGTAGCAGCATTATCGACAAGTTTATCGCTTGCATCCGCCATTTTTTCTTCTAAATCTGAAAATATTTTGTTGAATTTATCGAGCTGTGCTCGCTCAGCATTTAAATCTTTAAATGCTAACTCTACATGGCTTTCTGCTGCCTCAATATAGGCATTTAGCGGTGCATCTATTTTGGCCAATACCGCTTTTGTTTCTGCACTGAGAGGTAATTTTTTATTTGCAGCCACTTGTTCTTTAAAATTATCACTGTGCTCTTTTACGTCTTTTTTAACTTCTTCAATATCAGCGGTATTTTTTTCGCTGGCTACCCACAGAGCGCGCTGCACATCACCACGCAGGGCATCGTGCATCATATCGCCTTCTAAGTGATGCCGCAGTGCAATAGCGTTTCGTTCAGACACCTCTAGTGCCGTTCTATACGTATTCTGTGCATACCAGCTGGTAATACCTATAGCGATAGCACCAGCAAGACCGACGATTCCAATTTGAAGTAGTTGCGTGCGAAAGTTCATAATGCTTATACCTTTTTAGCGATTGGTTTTAATACATCCATTTTTAAAATATTAGAAAGATTCCCATTCATCGTCTTGATTTTTAGGGGGCGATAATTTTTTACTGCTCGATGCTATCTGTTGAGATGACGATTTAGACAGGGATGATCGCGCAGCAGGCTTATGGCTAATTTGCGATGAATCACTCGCCACACGGAATTGTGATACACGTTGCGTTAATTGATAGGCCTGCGATTGCAAACTTTCTGCCGCGGCTGCCGCTTCTTCTACCAATGCCGCGTTTTGTTGCGTCATTTCATCCATTTGCGATACAGCTGTTGACACTTCTTGTATGCCTTGCGATTGCTCGCCCGATGCTGCAGCAATTTCGGCCATAATGTCGTTCACGCGCTTAATAGCGGTTACGATTTCTTTCATGGTATCGCCCGATTTACCAACGAGCGTATTACCACTTTCGATTTTTTTCACCGAATCTGAAATCAAACTTTTGATGTCTTTTGCTGCATTGGCTGAGCGCTGGGCAAGCGTACGAACCTCTGAGGCAACTACGGCAAAACCTCTGCCTTGATCACCTGCGCGAGCGGCTTCTACCGCTGCGTTTAATGCGAGAATATTAGTCTGGAAGGCTATGCCATCTATCACGCCAATGATATCGGCAATTTTTTGTGACGATTCATTGATGGCATTCATTGTCACGACAACTTGCTGAATGAGTTCGCCTCCACCTGTGGCCACAGCAGATGCTTTTTCTGCAAGCACATTTGCTTCTTTAGCGTTATCGGCATTGAGTTTTACTGTAGATGTTAACTCTTCCATGCTGGAAGCCGTTTCTTCTAAATTTGCTGCTTGCTGTTCGGTACGGCTAGATAGATCACTATTGCCAGACGAAATTTCATTAGCACCCGTTGAAATCTCATCGGCTGCATGTTTTATTTGTCCGACAATATCTTCCATGTTTTCAATCAGTAAATTGATATCTTTACACATGGTTTCTAACAGCCCTGTTTTACCGGCCATAGCCACTCGCTGCGTAAGATCACCATCAAGTGCGTATTTAACTGCATCTTGAACCTGATCCACCGTTTCTTTCATTGCATTTGCATTATTGACTTGCTCAGTAATATCGGTAGCGTACTTAACCACTTTAAAAGGCTTATTATTGGCATCAACTATGGGGTTGTAGCTTGCCTGTATCCAGATCTCTTTTCCGCCACGCCCAATACGTTTGTATTGCCCTGCATCATATTCTCCGCGACCTAAGCGATCCCAGAATGCTTTGTATTCAGCACTTTGCTGATAGTTGGCATCGACAAACAAGCTGTGGTGCTTGCCTTTTATATCTCCAATACTGTAACCCAATGTATTTAAAAAATTATCGTTCGCGTTAAGTATTGTTCCCGTTAAATCAAATTCAATCACCGCTTGTGATTTACTAATTGCTGATAGCTGCCCGGAATAGTCGGCACTTTTAATTTTTTCTGCTGTGATATCAGTAGCGTACTTAATAACTTTGAACGGTTTGTTGTTGAAATCTAATATGGGGTTATAGCTGGCTTGAATCCAAATTTCCTTTCCACTTTTAGCAATACGTTTATATTGCCCTGCATCATATTCACCACGCGCCAAACGATTCCAAAAATTTTTATACTCAATGCTTTGCTGATAGCTAAGCTCCACAAACATTCTGTGGTGTTTACCCTGAATTTCTTCTAGCTTATAGCCTAATGTATTCAAAAAATTCTCATTGGCTGTTAATATATTTCCATCAAGATCAAACTCAATAACTGCTTGTGACTTATTGATGGCAGCAACCTGCCCACGTAAATTAGCCAGCTCATTAGCATCGACCTCGAGGTTATTGCTGTGATGCATGCCGAACAGATTGCGAATGACGTTCATTTTAATCCCTGCCTATAAATACATTAACTTTGATAATTAGACCACTTGATGCTGCTCAGTATTAAACAGCCCCATTTCTTCACTTGATATAAGTTCGTTAATATCGACCATAATTATCATTTGTTCATTTATCGTCGCTAATCCAAGCAGATAACGGCTATCGAAAGCGACACCAAAATCTGGCGGTGGGCGCAACTGATCTTTATTCAGGCTCACTACATCACTCACGCCATCGACAACAATGCCTACAATGCGATTATGAATATGCAGCACAATTACAATGGTAAATTCATCGTAGGTTGCGGTGCCTACACTGAATTTAATACGCAAATCAACAATAGGCACTATATCGCCACGTAAGTTAATTACACCTTTAATAAAAGGCGGGGCATTGGCAATTTTAGTAACCGATTCGTAGCCGCGAATTTCTTTTACAGTGAGAATATCTAACGCATAATTTTCTTCACCGAGCGTAAACGTGAGAAATTCCTGATCCTTTTGTATATTTGCCGCTTCAGACATTTTTTGCCTCACCTAATAATGTGTTTTAACTAGCCTGCTGTAACGTATGCGGGTTAACGGTAACCGCTAATGATTCGACATCTAAAATTAAAGCAACGCTGCCATCACCCATAATGGTTGCACCGGCAACGCCTTGTATGCGCCGGTAGTGCTGCTCTAAACTTTTAATGACAACCTGCTGTTGCCCAACAAGGGCATCTACAAAAAGTGCGAACCTATGTTTATTCGCCTCAATCAACACAGCAATACCTTTGTGAGCTTCTTTAAAATCTGGCTCTAATTGCATAGCTTTGTACAAAGGAAGTATTGGCCAATATTGATCGCGCACCAATAATAATTGGTCATCACCCACCAGCGTTTTAATATCCTTTTGTAATGGCTGCATGGATTCAACAATATTCACCAAGGGGATAATGAAGGTTTGATCACCCACTGATACACACATGCCATCTACAATTGCCAGCGTAAGCGGCAAACGAATAGTAAAAGTAGCGCCAACGCCTTCAACGGACTCTATATCAATTCTTCCACCGAGCGATTGAACATTTCGCTTTACAACATCCAAGCCGACACCACGACCAGATACATCGGTAATTTGATCTGCTGTTGAAAAACCGGGCGCAAAAATCAATTGCCATACTTCTGCATCACTAGGGTTTTCTCCCACTGCGATATTTTTTTCGTGCGCTTTTGCTAAAATTTTCTTGCGACTTAAACCGCCGCCATCATCGCTTATACTGATAACGATACTGCCGCCCTGCTGTGCGGCTTTAAGCACCACCGTACCAGTTGGATTTTTATTTCGCTCTACGCGAACTTCAGTTGACTCAATGCCGTGATCGATGGAGTTGCGCACCAAATGGGTAAGCGGATCCACGAGTTTTTCAGTTAAGCCTTTATCAAGCTCGGTATCGCCACCTTCTATA
Source organism: Gammaproteobacteria bacterium (assembly GCA_005801205.1). Taxonomy (GTDB): domain Bacteria; phylum Pseudomonadota; class Gammaproteobacteria; order Pseudomonadales; family Cellvibrionaceae; genus Cellvibrio. Next base: position 10,367 of record SYDJ01000152.1, on the reverse strand, counting down.
ATTAAGTCTATTGATTTACCTAATTTAGTGGACAAATCACGCACAACGCGAGGGAAGCGATTAAATACAAAGGAGACTGGCAGCATACGAATGGACATAACCGCTTCTTGAATTTCACGCGTATTACGCTCTAATTCAGCGGCAACACTTTGAAATTTTTCACCAAGCGCGCCATCAATACTTTGACCAATTAAATTAAGCATGGATTGTGTGATGACTATTTCGCCCACCAAATTGATGAGCTGATCGACTTTGGTAACGTCTACGCGAATTGAACTGTTTTCGCTTACAACATCTGCGGGTTTTGATTTTGTGGGTGCAGCGCTAGGCGCATTTTTTACAGGTGCTGAAGCGGTAACTACTTCTGGACTGGGGATGTTAGTGGTCAAACTGGCGTTGGCGGGTGCTGCTGACTCTGGGCTATTTTGAACATTTGTTGCCGCCGCAGTTGACGACTCATCCGCAAAGAATCCATAGGTTTCTTGTGTAGAAGGTAATACAGGGTCACCAAAAAAGCCGAAGCCGTCTTCCACTTCAATAGGTGATGATTCTGTGAATAATCCAAACCCCTCAATCTCACTTTCATGCTCAACCGGTGTTGATTTAGGGTGAGTAATTGCTTCTAATCGCTCACAAATTCTATTGGCGCTAGGCCAATCAATTTCTGATCCTGATTTGTAACTTTCTAAAATACCCTTTAATACATCGACCGAACTTAAAAATAAATCTACCATTTGTGGGTCTATCGCCAACTTCCCTTGACGAACATTGTCGAGCAAACTTTCCATAATATGTGTAACGGAACCCAAGGCGTCAAAACCAAATATGCCGCTCCCGCCTTTTACCGAATGCGCCGCGCGAAAAATGGTATTCAATTGTTCTGGGTCAGGGTTTTGGGTGTCTAGATCCAGCAGCAAATGCTCCATTTCATCGAGATGCTCTTGGCTCTCGTCAAAAAAAACAGAGTGAAACTGCTTCATGTCGATGGACATAATGAACATCCTAGTGTATTTAAAAGGCATAAAAGGGGTCAGAGCCCTTTTAAATCTGCCCCCTTTTAAATCACCCTAATACTTTCTTTGTAACTTCTAACAATTTTGCAGGATCAAATGGTTTTACCATCCACCCTGTTGCACCTGCAGCACGCCCTTGAGCTTTAATACTATCGCTCGCTTCAGTTGTTAAAACCACTATTGGCGTTTTAGCATAACTACCCAAACCTCGTAGCGATTTAATAAGGGTTAATCCATCCATATTTGGCATATTTTGATCGGTTAGCACAAAATCAAAATTAGCCGACTTACAAATATTAAAAGCCTCAAGACCGTCTTTAGCGGCAGTTACTGCGTAGCTTGCTGATTTAAGCGTCGCCTCAACCATTTGGCGAACCGAAGCCGAATCATCAACAATTAATATGTGCTTACTCATAGGAATTCCTTACTCTCATTCTTGATAACAATTAAAAAGGTTATTTGATAATAGCTCGGATTTTGTTGCCGGGAGAAATAATTTCTACTGACTCAGATAAGTTTTTAATAAGGCTTGTCCCTCTACCTGAAAATTTCACGCTAGACTCACCACTACTTTCGCTTGGGGTATAACCTTCCCCGCTGTCTTCAACTTCTAGCACTAAGCGACCATCACCATTATTAGGAATCCATTGCAGAGAGAGGCTTACAAAATCTTTGTCTGTTAAGTGCGTTAACCGCGCATCACGCTCGCAAAAATATTGCGCGAACCCATCTGGCCCTTCTTTGATGGATGAGGGCAAATTGAGAACACCGTGATCAAGAGCATTGCTAACCATTTCAGCTAGAACTGCAAATATTTTTTGACACAACTGCTGGTCAACACCAAGCTGCTGCAAGAAATGATTACACAAAGAAGGGATTTCACAATTTTTTAATTGTTGGCCGGCTAACTTAACGCTCCAGTCAAAACGATTGGAAATACTGATTGATTTGGTGGCAACATTGATAACAGTTGAATCCGATAAATCATCAAATACTTGCGCTGGGTGAATAATGCAAGCCGAAACATCATCCGTGTAATCTTCAGTGCCTGCATGATCACAGAGCTGACGAGACAACTCCTGCAGTAAATTTTCCGGCTGCTGTTTAATAATGCTAATAACTCGGTCATAGGAGAAGGGGGTATGTCGGTCATCCTCTTGCTCGGTAAGACCATCGGTGAACGCAAAAATGAACCCCTCTTTCGGCAAATCTAACGTAGTTACATTCGCATCAAACATGTCATCATCCATAATCCCAAGCGCCATGTGGCCTGAGTCAATTTTATGTTTCACATCTCCATTGTTAACCCATAAAACAGGTGGCATACCGCCATTCCAAACACTGAGCTCCCGCCTAAACGGATTTATTTCAATTAATATTGCGGCCACGAATCTATCGGCAGGGGTATCGCTCACTAACTTTCGATTTATTTCAGTCGCAATTTTTTGAATATGAAAACCTTTGGCAACCATACTGTTAAAAATAGTGACCACAGGCATAATGGTAATGGCTGCCGACAGGCCATGACCGGTAGCATCCGCTAAAATAAAATATAAATGTCCACTGGGCGATTTTTTTACTAATGCCATATCGCCACTAAATGCAGCGAAAGACTTTAACCAGATATCAACACCCTCAAGGACATAGGAGTTTTGACGCAGCAAGTATTCGTACGTAAATTTTGCAACTTGCTCTTCGCGTTCAGCGTCTCTTTTAAAATTTTCCAGCTCTTCGTTTTGCCGACGAATTAAACGCTGCATGCTAACGGATTTAATCAGCGCTTCTACTTTTAGCGCCAGCAAGGATAAATTAACAGGCTTGATAATATAATCATTAACCCCACCCGAAAAACATTGCTCCAGAAATTCTGGTTCTTCATTGGCGCTAATCATAATAACGGGGGGGCGCCCAAGATAAGTTTCAAGCGCACTAGAAGCAAGCAGATCCATACCAACCCCATCGGTGAGCTGGTAATCTAATAGAATTAACTCTATAGAATCCTCTGTCTGCAACAAATGCTTTGCTGCAGCAATATTGTGTGCAACAAAGGTTTCCATACCTCTGGAATTCAAGAAACTACAAAATAGATAATTCAGCATCTCATCGTCGTCAACAACAAGGATGCGCGAAACCTTAGGGGCTAATTCAAACATAGTAATTCTTAAATAAATTCAAATATTTTTTGCATATTGGCCATTTTTAAAATCTCCTCGGTGGCACCACGCGCACCTTTTATTCTTATTTTTCTGTTATTCGTAGAGAATTTCTTCTGCAACAAAACCATCATGCCAAGAGCCGATGAATCGAGATATTCCACTTGCGTAAAGTCTAAAATAATTTCTCTACAGGCCGAGCTATCAATCAGCGGTGCATACAATTCACCAAATTGGCGATGAAACGAGCAATCAAATCTGTTGGGCAAGCGGAGTGTTTCTAGCTCTGACATATAGTTAACCCTATTTAATACTGATTAATTTTTGCAAGTTAGCCAAGAGAAAAATTTCTTTAGTGGCGCCTTTAGCATGAATAATTTCAATGCTTACACCTTTACCCATCGCCTTTTTATGTGCCATGACCAACAGGCCAATACCGGCACTATCGATATAGTCCATATGAATGCAATCGAGTTGAATTACGTTGCTGGAGGTATCCGCCCCCAAGGCCGCACTGATAGCTGTATTAAATTCACCACTAGCACTGTAATCAAACCGCTTTGGCATTTTAATAATATTTGTCATTACGAATTCCTTTATGTGTAAATAAGTTAAAATAAATCTATATCACCACTTTGCATCGATGATGCTGAAACAGGATTTTGTACGCGAGCACTCGCTTCTTTTTGATGCGCTTTAATTTCTTCACTTAGCGCATCACGCATATTACTCATGCTGCGAGAGTTCATGAGTGAACGCGTAAAAGGTTCCAGCGAATTCAATATACTCACCAGATGACGCACGTTTTGTGATGTCATATCTTCAAACTGTAACCCGCGCATAGCTTCATGTAGCGCACTCACTAATTGGCCAGAAATTTCATCTAAACTGCTGGCAATACGTTGATCATTTTTTGATTTCTCAAGCAATTCATCAATGGCGATTTCTACTTCACGCTTTGCGTCCAATACATAGGACATATCTTGTGAGGCAACAAGCCCCACCTCATTTGTCAAACTACTAATTGCATCATTAATATTGCGCAGCTGCGCTTGAATGTCATTACTAAACCCAGCGGAACGATTTGAGAGAGCACGAACCTCATCCGCCACTACGGCGAAGCCACGCCCACTCTCACCTGCACGCGCCGCTTCAATTGCCGCATTAAGTGCAAGCAAATTTGTTTGTGCTGCAATTTGATCAATATCTTTTAACGCTTTCATGACATTCGGCATTTGATTGGCGATATAAGTCACTTTTTCAACCAAATCCATTGAGGCTGCGCTCATCTCCACGGTGCTATCCACGAAACGTCCTAAAGTTTGCGAGGTGTTTTCCGCAAACGAACTCATCTTACTGCCAATAGTTTTTCCTGCAGCGCCACCCACAGAAGATGTTGCGTCATACAGCAAATACCTAATTTCGCTTTGTTGCTTTTCCAATAAGCTTTTTAAACCGTTAAATGCTTTAGTCAGAGTGGCAATGGCGTCAGCTTGAATTCCAAGCAAGGCTTCCATACCGCGCGAAGTGTCGCTTACTGTATCTTTTATCACCGTGCCGGTTTCAGCAAGCACACTGCATACGTCTGCCTCTACCCGTGAAGCCTTACGATGCTGATCATCGCCAGTATTCTTATGCTCCCCCGCCTGGAGAGTTGCGAGATAAAACATCGTCACAATCGAAAACAATGTTCCCACCAAAACATGGACATAAGCACCCAAGGCCCAACCACCGAATGCCGCAATTAGAATAAAAATAAGAGATTTAACCTGCATTTCAGACTCTCAACGTCAAACAAACACTACTAGAACCTATTGCTTGGCAAATTAACAATAGATGTATTAGTCATTAGACACCCATAATTCGTTAGGTTTTGAGTTAAGCCTAGCAGGGAATTTTAAAGATGTAGAAAATCTTAAACATATAGAATCGATAACTGACAAGGGGATGAGAAATGCCCAAAAGAGGTGCTTTAATGCAGTTTAGGGCATAAAAAAACCGGAGCGGTAAGGCTCCGGTTTTTTAGGGGAAGGGCTTTTACTTAACCTCTAACGCCTGTGCTTCAATCTTGGCTTTCCAGATTTTAGGGCCGGTGATATGAACTGATTCGCCGCGCGAATCCACCGCCACGGTTACGGGCATATCCTTTACATCAAACTCATAGATGGCTTCCATTCCCAGCTCAGGGAAGCCCAGCACTTTGGCTGACTTAATCGCTTGTGCCACCAAGTAAGCAGCGCCGCCAACGGCCATTAGGTACACAGATTTGTTATCGCGGATGGCATCTATGGCTATTTGGCCGCGCTCGGACTTGCCGATCATACCCAGCAAGCCGGTTTGCTCCAGCATGGTGCGGGTGAATTTGTCCATGCGAGTTGCCGTGGTGGGGCCAGCGGGGCCTACCACTTCATCGCGGATGGGATCTACTGGGCCTACGTAATAAATAAAGCGGCCTTTCATACTCACGGGCAACTCTTCGCCTCGGGCGAGCATATCGATCATCTTTTTATGCGCAGCATCGCGGCCAGTCAGCATTTTGCCGCTCAACAATACCGTTTCACCGGTCTTCCACTCCTGTACATCTTCTGGCTTGAGGGTGTCGAGGTTTACACGGCGTACATCATCGCCGGTTTCCCACGTGATTTCTGGCCAGTCAGATAGCGATGGTGGCGTTTGGAAGCTTGGGCCTGAACCGTCCAACACAAAATGCGCGTGGCGAGTGGCCGCGCAGTTGGGGATGATAGCAACGGGTTTGTTGGCCGCATGCGTTGGGTAGTCTTTAACTTTTACATCCAACACAGTTGTTAAACCACCTAAACCTTGAGCACCTATACCCAAGCGATTCACTTTGTCATACAACTCAAGGCGCAGTTCTTCCGCACGATTGCTGGCACCACGCGCTTGTAACTCCTGAATATCAACCGGCTCAAGCAAGGCTTCTTTGGCAAGCTGCATAGCTTTCTCAGCCGTACCGCCAATGCCGATGCCAAGCATACCCGGTGGGCACCAACCGGCACCCATTTCGGGAACCACTTTCAACACCCAATCCACTACTGAGTCAGAGGGATTCAACATGGCAAATTTAGTTTTAGCTTCTGAACCACCACCTTTGGCTGCCACATGCACATCCACCGTATTACCGGGAACAATGTTGTAGTGGATGATGGCTGGCGTGTTGTCGCCGGTATTTTTACGCGCGCCATCTGGGTCAGCCAGAATGGATGCACGCAATACGTTATCGGGGTTCATATAGGCGCGGCGCACGCCTTCGTTGATCATATCGGTTAAGCTCAATTGCGCATCCCACTGCACATCCATACCAACGGTCACGAAAACGGTGACTATGCCGGTATCCTGACAAATCGGGCGATGACCCATGGCGCACATGCGCGAGTTAATCAGAATTTGCGCCATAGCATCTTTGGCGGCTTTATTTTCTTCGCGCTCATAGGCTTTATGTACAGCCTGAATAAAATCTACGGGGTGGTAGTAGGAGATAAATTGCAAGGCGTCGGCGACGCTATCGATCAAATCTTGCTGGCGAATAATGGTAGGCATGATGGGGTCTCTTCTGCATGTCGATGAAAAACACGCGCCATTCTACACCAGCGCTTGCAGCCTAGAGTCTGCCAGACTGAAATTCTCACGTTTTTTGGTGGGATAATTATTTAAGCGACTCGCCAATCTGCCGATATTAACTAGACTGAAATAATCACAGTCTTCAAAAATCATATTGGTAATGGAAATGGACACTCGTACCCTCAGCTTTAAACTCTCCTTTGGTGTCGGAGTCATACTTATCCTTAGTATGGGAAGCCTAAGCTTTCTCGCGTGGAACTCCATGCAAAAAGAAGCCGCCAATACAATGGGAGATGTCAGTAAGGCAATGGAAGAAAGTACGCAACATCGCCTTAGTGATATTGCTAATAGCATGGGGCTAGAAACCTCATCACTCCTCAACCGCAGTTTTGATGTTGCTAGCAGCTTGGCTCATATCATGTCGCACGCCTCCTCAGGCGGAGAAGGTATTCCCTTGTCGCGCGCCAGCGTTCGGCAAATCACCCGGAATATGATTAGTGCTCAACCGATGGTGTCTGCCATCTATACCCAATTTGATAGAAACACCTATGACGGACGAGATGACGAATTTCGTGGCAACACAGATTTAGCGTCTGACACCGGAAATATGGGAGTTTACTGGGTACGTGAGGATTCAAAAATAAACCAGCTCTTCATAACCAATGCAGAGCAATATGATGCAGAGCTTGATGAAAATGGACAGCGCAAAGCGGAATGGTACTTATGCAGTAAGGACACAAAAAAGCACTGTTTAATGGAACCCTATTTGGACGAAATCACCCCCGGCAACTCCATTTTTATGACATCCATGATTAGCCCTATAGTGGTCAATAACCAATTTTTAGGTGTAGCCGGCGTGGATATTAATTTGCCCGTACTACAAGAAAAATTATTAGCACAAGCCAAACAATTGTATGACGGCAAGGCGAGTTTATATTTATTGAGTGCGCGTCATTTAATTTTAGCGAGCAACACCCACGCCAAAAGCTTAGGCCAACCCCTGAGTAAAATTGATCCTGACCTAGAAGATACCATTAACAAGAACTCGGCCGAGCAATACAGCTCAGGCGACAACATCATTACTGAAAAAAGTATTGTCATAGACGCCACCGGAACCCAATGGTCGATTGTGATTGTGGTTCCTAAAGCATTGGCTTACGCTACCATCACCGAAATCACAGATAATTTAAGAGCGGATAACCGCAGTATCGCCACCAAAATGATTAGCCTTGCATTAGTCATTTTAATTACTTGCGTAAGCATCATGGCCTACTGGCTACAAAATGCCACAAAACCGATTCGTGTTATGAGTAACATGATGCAAAAACTTGCTGGTAGCGAGGGCGATTTAACGCACAAGTTGCGCGCAACACAGCATCAAGAGCTAATGGACATGGCAAGCGGCTTTAATGCCTTTAATGAAAAACTGCGCATCATGATATCCTCATTAAAACACGACTCTCAAAAGTTAAAACGCGAAAGCCAGCAAATGAATTTGGTTTCGCAATCTGCAAAAGCAGCTACCGGTGTTCAGGTAGATCAAATGCAAAATGTTGTGGTCGCCATGAATGAAATGTCTGCAACTGCAAATGAAGTTGCCAAGCTCGCAGGCAACACCTCCAGCGACTCTCAGCGCTCCGCTGCGGCACTTAATAACGCTGAGCAACTTTTTGAAAAAACCGTATCGGAATTTAAAAGCGTATCCCAAGAGTTTGAAGACACCCGCCATCAAATCATGGCCGTTGCCAATAGCAGCAATCAAATCAGCGGCATTACCGACGTTATTCAAGGTATTGCAGAACAAACAAATTTATTGGCTTTGAATGCAGCGATTGAAGCTGCGCGCGCAGGGGAACAAGGCAGAGGCTTTGCCGTTGTGGCAGATGAGGTTCGCTCTCTAGCAGCACGAACACATACATCCACAGAGGAAATTAAACATTTAATTCAATCACTGCAATCACAAGTGAGTCAAACAGTTGATAAGATTGGCTCTAATACCGATAAAGTTAATCACACGTTAAATGAGGCGAATGAAGCTTATGGAAGGCTGGCCGCGGCAACCCAAGGAATTCAAGCTATTACCGACAGCGCTTATCAAGTTGCTTCAGCGGCCGAAGAACAAAACCAAGTTGCAGAGGAAATCAATCGCAATATTACAACTATTGGTGACGCCACCAACCAACTAGGAAAACTTGCTTCCAATATTTTAACGGTGAGCGATGCCATTGAAGAAGTAATCATTCATATCGATCAACAACTTAATCAACTCAAAGTATGAGTGCATTGAAAATAAAAAAGGCGCAGTCCGCGAAGAATGCGCCTTCTTTTATTTCTCGTTGAATCAATTTTTTATCCCAAGCTGCTGCTTAATTTGCAGCAAATCCTTGTTGATTGAACGGCGGTTGTCATCGATTGAATCAATAGCCTCTTCAGTCTTGGTAATACGCGAGGCCAAAGCTTCAGCGCTCTTAACTTGATTTACCAACACGTTCACGCTCGCTGAAACATCGCTGATTTTTTTGCTTTGCGCGGCAATATTTTTTTCTACATTGCCAAAGCTGGCAGCCACCTCTTCAAAGCTTGCTTTGTGCCCAAGGGACTCTTGTTTCAGTGAGCCAGCCTCAGCTTTTAAGTTACCTATTTCTGCTTTTGCGTTTTCCAAAGACTTGGTGTGTGAAAGGAGCGTTTGGTTGTGATCTGCCGTTAATTTACGTACCACGTCACCCAGTTTTTTTACATCGCCATCGACTTTTTGCAAATTGATTTGTAGGGCACCAACAGATTGTGTGGAGTTGGTGGAGGTTACATCTAGCTGACTCTCTAACTGTGCAATACGCTCGGCATCTTTTACAGACTTGGCTTGCAACTCCATTAATTGAAAACCGAGAAAAGCAGCACCTAGCACCCCCACCAACGCAATCACTAGGGCAATAGCCGGTACTGGGCTTGCAGATGATGGTGCGCGATATTCTGCTGCCGCACTGCGGCTGGTGCGTGGTTCATCGTAAACGGGAGCGGAGCGACGAATGTGCGCTTCATCGCGATCGTTGTTAGTACCATTGTTGGCACCGCCGGATAAAGTGGGTTCTCTGCGTTCCATAAAACTATCTACCTAAAAATAAATAAGTGAAAACTGACGGGCATTTTATAGCAGCAACTACAACAAACATAGGGTGAAGAACAAACATAGAGCCATAAGACACCCCAAAAGCAAAACGGGCCCGAAGACCCGTTTTTATACCGCTCATTGACTAAGTATTACCCAGCAAAGTTAGCGTTCACAAATTCCCAGTTTACCAACGCCCAGAAAGCGTTCATGTAAGTTGGACGAGCGTTACGGTAGTCGATGTAGTAAGCGTGCTCCCACAAATCCACAGTCAGGATTGGGGTAACAGAAGCGTCAGTCAACGGAGTAGCGGCGTTGCTGGTGTTAACAATAGCAACAGAACCATCAGCCTTTTTAACCAACCAAGTCCAGCTTGAACCAAAGTTGTTGATAGCTGAATTGGTGAAATCTTCTTTGAACTTATCGAAAGAACCGAAAGCCGCGTTGATTGCGTCAGCTACAGCACCCGTAGCAGCGCCGCCGCCATTTGGAGACAAGCAGTTCCAGTAGAAAGTG
>SYDJ01000151.1 GCA_005801205.1 Gammaproteobacteria bacterium | reverse complement strand
GGCGAAGCGCTACTCCAAAGAATATTACATGGACATGACCCGCTGTTTGTTTTGCGGGATGTGTGTCGATGCTTGTCCGGTAGACGCCCTCGGCATGACGCGCGAATTCGAATGGATGGAGTATTTATATGGCAATAGATAATCAAAAAACCCAAATCATCATCGAAGATCATGTGGTACCTCAGTTGTTGACTTCTGCAATTGAGGCTTATCAGCATGGTGACGTGACGTCCATTGGAACTAGGCTCAGAAATAAATTAGAAACTTACGGGTTGCTTTGGGGCTATACATTACCTGCTCGTGCTGGCGTGCCAGCGAGAATTGTAGCTGTCACTTCAACTGTTGAAGTTTCTGCTGATAGGCAAAGAGACTCTGTTGATCCTATTCGTGCTTCGTTAAAACAAAAGAGAGAGTTTTTTGAAACCTACTGGCCTAACCTGGAGCTAGTTGGAACTTTTCATTCTCACCCCTACAAAGATCTCGACGAAATTAAAAAAAATCAGGGCTGGCGTGCAAGTGGAGAGGACGGTGATTTGGGACATTGGCGCGGGATACATGATGAAATATGCCCTGAATATAGCCACCTCGCTCATATCATAGTTTCTGTTGTTTGTTTGGATCGAAAATCAACTAAATGGCCAGAACGCTTAGGTGGTAATGAAGCTTTTACGGGCTATAAATTAGGTGCAGGGAATTACAGAATATGGGTTAAGGGCTATTCGACCGAAAGAGAGGAGCTTGCTGATTATATTCATGAAGATGAAGATGGTGATGCAAAGGCCAATGAAGGGTGTAATGACGAGGTCGAGGCATTTGATCGTTTTGGTGTGTCTGAAGAAGGGTATGTTCTGGACAGTGACGGTAATATTTTAAGTTACAGTGACGTTGAAGATGAAAGCGGTTTTTATGTTAACGAAGATATTGAGCTTCATATTCCATCCTTGGAAAATCGTTTTTCTGAACACGTAAATGGACGTATTTAATTCAGCCACTTTCTGTATAAGGTAATTCGTAACTCATGCTTCCATCATTACTCACTCGCGATATTCAGCAAGGCATTAAGCAGTTTTTACTCACGGGGTTTGAACCATCGGATTCATTCTTTGGCGGTGTTATGCAGCGCTTTGTTAATAATGAGTCGGCGTGGATGAAGGGGCCCTATTTGCAATTAGGGTTGCCGTTTCGTTTGGGTGAGAGTGGCAAAACATTTTTTACGGGTTTTACCACAGAAAACCCAGCCTATATTCATCAGGAGGCTGCGTGGAACAGATTGACCAGCAACAAGCTTGCAGCGAATACACTGGTTGCAACAGGGACGGGCAGCGGTAAGACAGAATGTTTTCTTTACCCTTTGTTGGATCATGTGCTGCGGGCAAAAAAAGAGGGCGAGCAGGGCATAAAAGCTTTGGTTATTTACCCGATGAATGCCTTGGCAACTGATCAGGCGCGTCGTTTCGCAGAGGTCATTAGCAATACCCCGGCATTTGCAGGAATGCGTGTTGGATTATTTGTTGGTGGGCAAAAGTCCAGTTCGGGCGATGGCATGATCATGACAAATGATGATGTTATTTATGATCAGGATACCTTACGCAAAAATCCGCCGGACATTTTATTAACTAACTATAAAATGTTGGATTATTTATTAATCCGCCCGAAAGATAGAAAACTTTGGGTTCACAACACACCATCTACATTGCGCTATTTAATTGTGGATGAGCTGCATACCTTTGATGGCGCTCAAGGTACGGATTTGGCGATGCTAATTCGCCGGTTACGTGCTCGGTTACAAATACCGGAAGGGCACCTTATTTGTGCTGGCACATCTGCGACCTTAGGTGGCGCTGAGGGTATGACTCCGCTCTGTAGTTATGCTAGCCAAATATTCGGTACTGAGTTTACGTCTGATTCAGTGATTACTGAAAATCGAAAATCAGTCGCAGAATTTTTAGCTGATGCTCCCATTGAATATTTTATTAATTGGCAAGATGAGCTGATTCCGAAACTGGATCATTCAATCTATTCATCGCAACCCGCTGCGGTTAAAGCGTGGTTTGAATTATTTTTCCCTGAGTTACCTAGCCCGCAAAATGTTGATGATCCTGAATGGCGAAAAACATTAGGTTCATTATTAAAAAGCCACGTACTTTTTTCCAACTTACTGAAAAAAGCAAAAGGCGATGTTATCCCACTTGCAGAATTACATACTGATTTAAAAGGCTTAAGTGAAGCGGCTAGGAAGAATATTGTTAGTGTTTTAGATGCGTTGTTAGTGCTAGTTGCTTGGGCGCGCAACCCTGAAACCGAAAAACTTCCCTTAGTAAATATGCGTACCCAAATCTGGATGCGTGAGCTGCGCCGCATGGTAACTAATGTTTCGCCTGTTGCTAGCGAAGTGTGTTTGTACTCAGATAAGGATCTCCCCGGTAACCGTTCAGAATTATTTCTACCTCTTATTCAGTGCACTAACTGTCATAGTTCTGCATGGTTATCGCGCATGCCAGGCACTGCAACTAAGGTCTCGCATAATTTAGAGGAAATCTACAATGGTTGGTTTTCTGCTAATCCTGATGTTGTGCGTCTATATCCAGAAAAACGCTCTAGCAAACAATTACCTGTTGAAGGTATTGATCAATTGCTGTGTGCTGATTGCGGTCAGCTTCAAGGAAATGGTGTTGAGTGTTCAAGCTGCGGCTCAGACCGGCTCATTGGTGTGTTTAGAACTTCTGCAATTAAATCTTCAGAAAGTGGAGAGGTAAAGCTCAATTACCACGATGATACTTGCCCTGATTGTGGTAGCCGAAATCGCTTGATTTTATTAGGTGCTCGCAGTGCAACGCTTGGGGCTCAAGTGGTTGAGCAAACTTGGTCTAGCCCATTTAATGACGATAAAAAATTAATTGCCTTTTCAGATTCTGTACAAGACGCTGCCCACCGTGCTGGCTTTTTTACTGCCCGTACCTACGCCAATACTACAAGAACTGCCATCGCAAAAGTGATTGATCATAGTGGTGAGTCCGTTATTCCTTGGTCAAATTTTTTAACTCAATTGGAGCAATCCTGGCGTGATGCTTCGTCGCCGATCTATATGTCGCGTGAACAATTTGTGGCGGAATTTATTGGTCCCAATATGCAATGGCAAAACGATTGGGTTAATGAATTGCTTAGAAACGAAGTTTTGCCACCTAAAAGTCAATTACCGATTCGTGTGCAGAAGCGTTTGGCGTGGCAAGCCATCTCTGAATTTACCTACCTGAGTCAGCGCGGACGTAATTTGGATCGTATTGGCAAAGCTACCTTAGCACCTGATGCGCAACGTATAAAAAACACAGCATTGCAACTCATTCCTAGGTTACAAAATAAGTTGGGCATTCATGGTTTGAGTGAGCAAACGGTATTTCATTGGTTATGGGGATTAGTAGCGCAATTACGTCGTCGTGGTGCTGTTTCTAATCCGGCACTTAATCAGTATGTAGAAGACGCAAATATTTTTGCCTTCTTAAAAGGGCGCAATGAATGGTTGCCGCCAATGAGCAATCGAACGCCCCGTCCGATTTTTGTTACCCTCGGAAGTCACCGTGATTTTGATCGTTTGATTACGGGGTTTCAGAAAACGTGGTACGAGAACTGGTTTGATGTGTGTATTGGAACTCAACTGGTTTTAGTGCAAAAAGGTGCATGTGAAGCAGCGTATTCTGAAGCGATTCAGTGTCTCTGTACTGAGGGCATTCTGTTTAAGTGTGACAGTGATCGCTTTGGAGATAGCATTGGTATTAACGCCGATGCGTTAAATCTCTATAAAGAAACTCGGATGTTATTTACTAGCGATAAAAAGCGCCGTCTCACTGTGCCTGCTGAAATCGCATCTGATTTGGTCGGCATGCCTTGCTTGGATTCCGTCGCGCTTAATTACGCTTCTGTGGATGAAGTCGATTCGTGGTTAAGTAATCGATTCAGCGCGGGTGATTTGCGTCGAGTTATTGCTGCTGAACATACCGGATTACTAGAGCGTGAAGAGCGTGAAGGGCTAGAGATTCGTTTTAAACATAAATCTCCCAAGCCTTGGTATGAGAATCTGCTTTCCGCAACACCTACCTTAGAAATGGGTGTTGATATCGGTAGCTTGTCATCTGTACTGCTGTGTTCCGTACCTCCAAATCAAGCAAGTTTTTTACAGCGTATTGGTCGTGCAGGTCGTCGCGATGGTAATGCGATGACAACGACGCTTGCTGATGGTACCAGCCCACACGATTTATATTTTTTTGCGGAACCATCGGAGATGCTTTCTGGGGATGTAACTCCGCCCGGTATTTTCCTTCAGGCTCCTGAAGTATTGCGGCGGCAGTTATTGGCATTCTGTATGGATGATTGGGTGGCCAGTGGCATTGCTGAGTCTGCATTACCTGATAAAACTTCCTTAGTGCTTGCGGCTATCGAAAAATTAGATGAAAACCGATTTCCATATTTGCTCAAACATTACATGGAGATTCATGAAGAGCGCCTGCTGAATGGATTTATTACGCTGCTGAGTGATGATGTTTCAGACACTATGATTCAGCGTATCACTCACTATTTCAAAGGCTCTGAAGAAGAAAAGAGCATAGTGGTGCGTCTTTTTGAGGTTTTTGAAAATCTGCAAAAAGAAAAAGCACAGCAAAAAAAGCGTGCGGATGCGATAAAAGAAAAATTAACTACTCTTGCCAAACAACCTAAGGATGAAGCGGTAACGTCTGAAATTGATCAGCTTCAACGTGAGCGAGATAGTGCGCTCGCAATTATTCGTGAAATTGATCAACGCGAATTGCTCAATACGCTAGCGGATGAAGGCTTGATTCCTAATTACGCATTTCCAGAAGCAGGTGTGGAATTAAAGTCTATTTTGTGGCGTAAGAAAGCGTCGGATGAAGTCAGTGAGAATAATTATATTGCACTGCCTGCGTTAAAATACGAACGACCCGCTGCGTCAGCGCTTTCAGAGTTCGCTCCCGAAAATCGGTTCTATGCAAATCAGCGGCGCGTCGAAATTGATCAAATAAATATGAGTTTGACCAAACCAGAGTGCTGGCGACTTTGCCCATCTTGTCAGCATATGGAAAACTTGGATCTTGCGGGTGATAACCACGAGATGTGCCCCAAGTGCGGTGATCTGATGTGGAAGAACATAACTCAAAAGCGCCAGTTATTACGTTTTAAACAAGCAATCGCTAATAGTGATGACACCAAGGTTCGAATTGATGATAGCGCGGAGGAGCGCGAACCTAAATTTTATGAGCGGCAGTTACTTGCAGAATTCGAAATTCAACATGTAAAACATGCTTGGCGACTGAAAACAGAAAATATGCCTTTCGGTTTTGAATTCATCAGCAAAGTTGACTTTCGTGATATCAATTTTGGTGAATCCGGCGGCAGTGGCGATAAGTTCAAAATTGCCGATAAAGAATCAGCACGACCAGGTTTCAAGTTGTGTGGGTATTGCGGCAAAGTTCAAAAACCAGCTCGGCGCGATGATAGAAAAGAGAAAGCTCAAGATCATGCATTTGATTGCGTTCATCGCGATTCAGATTTGCCTGAAAATATTGTTGATTGTTTATTTCTATATCGCGAGTTTACGTCGGAAGCGCTACGTATTCTGGTGCCCTTTACAAGAACGGGGGTAGATGAACGCGTTATTCAATCGTTTATGGCGGCGTTACAGCTCGGATTGAAAAAGCGCTTTGGCGGTAAGGTCGATCATCTACGTATGATTGCACAAGATGAACCCGTAGAAGATGGAGCGCCGCGCCGTCATTACATCATGATCTATGATTCAGTTCCTGGCGGTACTGGATATTTAGATCAGCTGTTAAGTGAAAATGCACAAACATTGACAGATGTATTGAAACTGGCTCATGAGTCGATTCAGTCTTGTAGTTGTAATCTTTCACCAGAAAAAGATGGCTGTTATCGTTGTTTGTATCAGTATCGACTCGGACGCGCGATGGAAAAAGTATCACGCACTTGCGCCGCAGAATTGTTAGAAGACCTGTTGGCTGCAACCGACAATCTGGAAAAAGTTGATAACATTTCGGAAATCTTTATCAATCCTCAATTCGATTCTGTTCTTGAATCACGTTTTGTGGAAAGCCTTAAACGGTTATCGGGTAAAAATGGTTTGCCCAACGCAAAAATTGAACGGGATATTATTAAAGGTAAGTCTGGTTATTCGTTGTCGATTGGATCAGAAAAATATTGGATCGAATTACAAGTTAATCTCGGAAAAGATCAAGGTGTTGCATACCCCTCTAAACCGGATTGTGTGATTTGGCCAATCAAAGCAAAAACGTTGCGCCGCCCAGTTGCTGTTTTTTGTGATGGCTGGCAATACCATCAAGCTTTGTTTAGAGAGGATGCTCGAAAACGTTCCTCATTGGTGATGAGTGGAAAGTTTTGGGTGTGGTCAGTTACGAGCGATGACATTGATGCGGCATTAAAAGGTGATATTGGTAGTAATTTAGAGTCATTAATCCTTCGCCATGCCAACAATGATGGAGCTAAGACTCCATCACCTATTCGTGCCAATGAAGATAAATTTCAGCAAAATGCAATTGCACTATTACTTGAATTGCTGGTAACCGGCGCAGATTCTTCTAATGATACTCAGCTACTTTTTATGCAGAGGCAAGCTGCTGCATTATCTTTTAGGATGTTAGATATCAGTAAGCCTGTAGCAGATCAGCGCACGGAGCAGAAACTTTTTTGGCAATTATTGCCAGAGTTTATGCAGAGCTTTCCAGAAACAGCAGCACCTATCATAAGCCCCACTAAACTGAATCCTAGTGTGAGAATGCAATGGCCGCAATCTTTTGCTAAGGGTGATTTCACGCAGGCAGATAGTTCAGGTATCGTCATGCTGGATGAAAAACTTTCGGCACCAGAAGAATTGAGATTGGCGTGGCGATATTGGCTCTGTTTGTATAACCATCTACAAGTACTGCCTGGAACACTGTTAGTTAGTCGAACGGGACTGGATGCAGGAGATTATTCTTGTTTATCAACATCGAGCGACATAGTCATATCGTTAAATGAATTGGCGGGCGCTCAGGAACAAGAGTGGAACACTATTTTTGATTCCGTAATGGCATCCTTGTTAATTGATATGAGGGTGTTGCAGTCTTATGCGCTTCCAGCGCCAGACGAAGTTGGCTTCTCTATTGAATTTGACGATG
Source organism: Gammaproteobacteria bacterium (assembly GCA_005801205.1). Taxonomy (GTDB): domain Bacteria; phylum Pseudomonadota; class Gammaproteobacteria; order Pseudomonadales; family Cellvibrionaceae; genus Cellvibrio. The sequence continues at coordinate 1,615 of SYDJ01000151.1, read as the reverse complement.
TTGAATACATTGCCGAATTAGTCTGGTTTGAACAGAAGATTGCTGTGTTATTGGGTGACGAAGTAAAAAATATAACTATTTGGCAAAATGATGGGTGGCATGTTGTCTGCGTAGAAGCAGACTGGACACTGAAGATACAACAACTGTTAACGGATAATACCTAAGGAGACGCCATGAGCCTGCAACCAAAAGTAGCTTTGGCACAAGATTTTTTAGCGAATTTGGCAAAACTACCCAGTGCTATTCAGAACAAAATTTTAAAGTGGGCGATTAAGTTCCAGGCTGATCCACGCTCCCCTGGTATTAACTATGAAAATATTAATGCATCACGCGACTCAAACTTAAAGTCCGTCAGAATTGATCAAGACTGGAGAGGGATTGTTTTTAAGCCTTCGTCTGGCGATGTCTATGTGCTGCTATTTGTCGGTCATCATGACGACGCTTATCGTTGGGCAGAAAATAAGAAGCTTGCGATAAATCCTGTTACAGGCGCAATGCAAATTGTGTTTACTGAACAAGTCGTTGTGCAAGAAAAGGTTTCCGCAAGCTCTGCAATAGTAGGTGCAGCACTGCCACCCTTTGGTAATTTATCCGACACGGATTTATTAAGTCTTGGTGTGCCGGAGGATTGGATTAGAGCTGTCAAAGAATTACCGGATGATGCGAGTTTGGACTCGATTCAAAAGTATTTACCCATCGAGGCCTACGAGGGACTATTTCTATTTTTGGCGGGTGATTCGGTAAATCAAATTCTGATGGCTCGTGAAACGCGCGTAGATCAAGTTATTGATACACAAGATTTTGGTAAGGCTTTGGATAGTGCTGAGTCTCAATCGCGCTTTGTAGTGGTGGATGATGAAGCATTAGAGTCCATTATGAATGCACCTCTCGCTCAATGGCGAGTGTTTCTACATCCCATGCAAAAGAAATTGGCAATTAAAAACTTTAACGGCCCGGCAAGGGTGCTTGGTGGTGCAGGTACTGGTAAGACCGTGCTTGCTATGCATAGAGCTAAATGGCTCGCAGAGAATAAAACGAAAGATGACGAGCGTGTACTATTTACAACGTTCACCAAAAACCTTGCATTAGATATAGAGCAAAACCTCAAGTCACTCTGCTCATCTGAAATCGCTAAGAAAATCGAAGTCACTAATCTTGATGCATGGGTTCATAGTTTTTTGCGTGGTCGAAGCTATGGAAATACCATTGTTTATAATCGCAGTGGAGATGCCAGAATAGCGTGGGAACTTGCGCTGGCAAGTAAAGATCAGGGTTTGGATTTGCCTGATTCATTTTATGAAACTGAGCTAGAGCAGATTGTTTTGGCTCAGGGAATATCCTCTCGTGATGAATACCGTTTAGCAAAACGCGTGGGCCGAGGTGGGGTATTAAAACGTACGACACGTGATGCTATTTGGCCTGTGTTTGAAGAATACCGCCATCAACTCTCTACCCGAAAATTGAAAGAAGTTGATGATGCATACCGTGATGCGGCAGCTTTATTAAATGAAAAACCGTTTGGGAAGTATTCCGCAATTGTAGTGGATGAAACTCAGGATTTCGGCCCACAAGCAATTCGTCTTCTGCGAGCAATGATTGCAACAGAAGAAAACTC
>SYDJ01000150.1 GCA_005801205.1 Gammaproteobacteria bacterium | reverse complement strand
TTATTTTGGTGAGCCACGCGGTATTCGTGTGTTAGACAATGGCGAGCGCGAAGGCTACAACACCTACAAATATTCAGAGAGCGAAATTATTCGTATCGGTCGTACCGCTTTTGAAATGGCACGCAAACGCGGCAAAAAAGTGTGCTCAGTCGATAAAGCTAACGTGCTTGAGGCGACCATGTTATGGCGCGAAGTCATGGATACGCTGCACGCAGAATATCCTGATGTTGAGCTGTCACACATGTATGTCGATAACGCGGCTATGCAGCTTGTCCGTGCGCCAAAACAATTCGATGTGTTAGTGACTGGCAACATGTTTGGTGATATTTTGTCCGATGCTGCTGCCATGTTAACGGGTTCAATCGGTATGCTGCCTTCGGCGTCGCTGGATAAAAATGGACGCGGCATGTATGAGCCTTGCCACGGTTCTGCACCGGACATCGCAGGCCTTGGAATCGCCAACCCGCTAGCCACAATTTTGTCTGTTTCAATGATGTTACGTTACTCGCTGGGTTATCCAGAAGTGGCTGATGTAATCGAAGTGGCGGTCGGTAAGGTGTTGGATCAAGGCTATCGCACGGCAGATATTTATACTGAAGGCACTAAAAAAGTATCTACATCAGAAATGGGCGACGCTGTCGTTAAAGCATTGGCTTAATTGAACGCTAACTTAATTGAACGTTAAAAAGTTGCGTAATTGAATTTAAAGAGAGAGATGAAATGAAAGTAGGTTTTGTGGGCTGGCGCGGTATGGTGGGTTCCGTTCTTATGGAGCGTATGCAAGCTGAGAATGACTTTGCGAACATTGAACCCGTATTTTTCACCACGTCCAACATTGGTGGCGCAGCGCCAGCTGTGGCCAGTGGCTTGCCAGCATTGAAAGATGCTTATTCAATTGACGATTTGAAGCAATTGGATGCCATTGTGACCTGCCAAGGTGGTGACTACACCAACGAGATTTTCCCAAAACTGCGTTCATCTGGCTGGAATGGCTACTGGATTGATGCGGCATCAAGCCTGCGTATGGATAAAGACGCGATCATCGTGCTCGATCCCGTAAACCTTGATGTGATTAAAGACGGTATCGCCAAAGGTGTAAAAAACTACATCGGCGGTAACTGCACTGTGAGCCTGATGCTTATGGGCTTGGGTGGCTTGTTTCGCGCTGGTTTGGTGGAGTGGGTTTCTTCTATGACTTACCAAGCCGCTTCAGGTGCTGGTGCGCAAAATATGCGTGAGTTGATTTCGCAAATGGGTACTTTGCATGCATCGGTTGCCGATAAGTTGGCCGATCCAAAATCTGCAATCTTGGAAATCGACCGTATTATCGCTCAAACTATGCGTGGTGATGATTTGCCCAAAGCCAACTTCGGCCATCCTTTAGCTGGAAGCTTGCTGCCTTACATTGATAAACAATGGGAAACAGGTCAATCCAAAGAAGAATGGAAAGGGCAGGCCGAGACGAACAAAATCCTCGGGCGCGATGGCAACCCAATCCCTGTGGATGGCTTATGTGTGCGAATTGGTGCTATGCGCTGTCATTCACAAGCATTAACAATCAAGCTAAATAAAGATGTTCCTATCGCCGATATTGAAGCTTTAATTGCGAATGCCAATCCATGGGCTAAAGTTGTACCAAACGATCGCGAAAGCAGTATGCGCGATCTGACCCCAACGGCGGTCACTGGCACTTTGAGTATTCCTGTAGGTCGTCTGCGTAAGATGAATATGGGGCCACAGTACTTGTCAGCCTTTACCGTGGGTGACCAATTATTGTGGGGAGCGGCTGAGCCTTTGCGTCGTATGTTGCGCGTACTCAAAGAGGCTTAATCCTCAAACTTAAAGAATCGCTTTAAGTACCCTCAATAATCACCAGATTATTGAGGGTTTTTTGCTTTTTAGGGGGCGATTTGTGGTTTGGCGTCAGAATTCATCGCCTTAATTTTCACTTTTTTGCGCAAAAGCGTTGAAAAATGTGCAAAAAGTCCGTTCTGGTAGGTTTCCAGATGGGCCTAAGTGTTGATAAAAAGCTATTTATAATGAATACTTACGACAGATAGTGAATATTTATTCGAGGTTTTGCAGTACCCGCATACAACATCCGGTTTGGGCCTTAATCCTACTTTTCTGGCAACTAAGTGCCAGAATCAATTAAGTCTTACATCTGGGAGATAATAAAGGATCACCCTATGCATCTTCGTAAATTGGTTTTAGCCTGTGGATTCGCTTCTTTTGCCCTGTCAAATTATGCCAGTGCATTAGGGTTGGGTGAGGTTAAGTTAAAATCGACGCTTAATCAGCCTCTCAGCGCTGAAGTTCAGTTATTGGACACCAAGGGGCTATCGGCTGAGCAGATTATCGTCTCGCTTGCCTCGGTGGGGGACTTTGAGCGTAATGGCTTGGATTTCACCCATTTTTATTCCGAGTTTAAATTCGAAGTTGTCTTGGATAATCCCAGTGGCCCTGTTGTACGCATTACTTCGCGCAATCCTGTTCGTGAGCCCTATTTGAACTTCCTGGTTGAAGCAAAGTGGACTTCAGGTCGCCTGCTGCGCGAATATACGCTTTTAATGGATTTGCCGACTTTTGATGAGGCTGCTCCAAAAGCCGTAGAATCTGCTCAAACATCACAAGCAAAACCTGCTGCGACTAAATCTACCAATAATGCAGATGCTGCCGTAGCAGCTGAAGTACAGGCAGCGGTTGATGCTGCCAATAGCGAAGAAAAGCCTGAGATTATTGCCGAGCAGGATCAGCCTGCAAAAAAGTCTAATGCTGCGGCCGACACCTACGGCCCCGTAGGTGATAAAGATACCTTATGGGATATAGCACTTTCAGTGCGCCCAGATTCCAGTGCCAGTGTGCATCAGACCATGTTGGCCTTGCAGCGTTTAAACCCAGATGCGTTTATTCGCGGCAACATTAATTTGCTCAAAAAAGGCCAAGTGTTACGTGTGCCTGATACTGCTGAAATCAGCAGTGTTTCTAAATCTGAAGCTGTAAGCCAATTTAATGCCCAAACTGCCGATTGGTCTGGCACAAGCACCAGCTCTACGGGCTTAGGTGCTCAGTTAGATGCGTCTACTCGCAGCTCCACTGAGCGTGTTAAATCAGAAGCGGTAGCCGGGCGCGTTAAGCTTGAGGCACCAACTGCAAAAGACAAATCAGCCAGTGGCCAAGGTAGTGGCTCCAATAAAGGTTCTGGCAAAGCGCTTGAATCTGAGTTGGCGTCAACGCTTGAAGAGTTAGATAAGGCGAAGTCCGACAAAACCGAATTGTCCTCACGTGTGCGCGACCTTGAAGCGCAAGTAAAAACCATGCAGCGCTTGGTTGATGTGAGCAATGAGAAGCTACGTGCTTTGCAGTTAAACTCTGCCAAGCAGCCTGAAAAAGCAGAAAAGTTACCGATCGCTGATACAAAAACTTCACCTGAAGTATCTGCACCTGTTGCGAGCCAAGCCTCTGCTTCAGTAGCAGCAACTGTGGAGGCTGCCTCAAGTGCACCTTCAGTGGTACCGAAAAAGCCAGTCGTAAAATCAGCTCCTGTAGTGGTTGAGCCTGAAAAAACGTTGGTAGATCAGCTGTTCGATAATATTCTTTGGGTTGGTATTGGTGCTGCCGGTATCTTGGGGGCTGCTGGGTTCGCGGTTATGCGTCGTCGCAAAGCGCAAGCTGAAGAAGCAAAATCCTACGATAAAGGTTCTGATGATTTATTTACCTCAGAGCCAAATTTTGATGCCTTTAACCAAGCAGAAGAATCTGTTGCAGAGCCTTCGGCCGATGAAGTGGCGTTGTTTGATGAAGAAGATACTTCCGCCGTTGCTGAAACGGGCGATGTTGTGGGCGAGGCGGACATCTATATCGCCTACGGTAAGTATGATCAAGCTGAGGAAATGCTGCTTAACGGGCTTTCTAAAGATCCAGCTTCAACCGATATTCGATTGAAATTATTGGAAGTTTATTCTCAAACCCAAAATCCAACCGAGTTTGATAAACATTACGCCGCAATCTTGCCGTTTGCGGCAGGTTTTGCCTTAAGTCGTGCTAAAGAATTGCGCGCTAATATCCCTGGAGTAGGTCAATTTTCTCCTGAAGTTGCAGCGCCAGCAGAAGAAAACTTGGATTTCAATACCGATTTTGATCTAGACGATCTTGATGCTGCACCGACGGAAACCTCTGCGCCAATTGCTGATAGTGATGATCACTTTGATTTTGATTTGGACTTAGATGATGACAGTGATCTAGCCGATGTTCCTAACTCACCAGAAGATGCAGACCTTGATGTGTCTGCCAAAACCAATTATGGCATGGACTTCAGTGAGAATGCGGATACGTCTAAAGTGCCAGAGGCTAGTGTAGATGATGAATTCTTGCTGGATTTTGAGTTGGACGATACAGTCAAAAACAATGAGGCTGTGGCTGAAGATTTGTCAGATATTGCTCTTGCGCTTGATAGTTTGGATGATGATGGTCTGCCGGATGATGTTGAAGTTTCTAATCGTAGTCACGAGGATGAATTCAGTTTTGATTTCAATGATCTGGATACTGACGCCAGCAGTTTGGCAGAAGAAGTTGATAGCATTAAATCATCTGGGTTTAACGAAGATGAAACCTTGGGTGATGACTTCAATCTAGAGATGGATGTTAACAATCTGGATTTAGCGGCGCTCGACAAAGAAATGGCCAGTTTCGATGCTGAACTGGATGCGCTTGATGATACTCGCAAGCCTGCCGCTCCTGCTGGCGAGGCTCTTATCTCCAGCAAAGCAACGGACGATTTTAATCTTGCTGATCTTGATGGTGACTTGGCCGAATTAGATGAAAGTCTGCAAGGCGAGAGTTTGGCAGAACTCGATGATGAATTGGATGATGCTGATTTCTCTTGGGAGGAAGCTGAAGATACAGCAGCAGAGTTAGAGTCTACAGCTGTTGCTGTGGATGAATTTAGCTTAAGCGATGAAGAGTTTGCGTTAGATGATGAGGATGATTTTGACCTGGACTCTGCGGCTGCTTTAGATACCAATGCGAGTTTGCAAGATGTGAACGCCGAGTTGGCTGATGAGAGTTTGGGTGATAAGTTAAGTCTCGAAGATGAGTCAGATGCTGATTTGGATGATTTAGATCTGGAGCTGGATGAGTCTCTAGTGGAGTCCACCCTGAGCGTGGAAGACGAAAGTCATTTAGATGAGGCTATTGAAGAGGCTTTCTCTGAAACATTGCCTGATGATCCTATTGAGGTTGAAGAATTAGATGTTCTAGATGCGGTAGCTGATGCTGAGGTAGAGGCTTTTGATGAATCTGCACCGCTGTTGAATACTGCAGAAGAAGAGCTTGCCGATGATGATATCTTCGAGCAGGCACTGTCTGATTTTTCAGCTGAAAGCTTGGCCTTAGATGAAGAAGCAAGCATGTCTGACGATGATATGGATGCTGAGTTGGATTTCATGGCAGATGCCGATGAGGCTGCCACCAAGTTAGATTTGGCGCGTGCTTATATGGATATGGGTGACAACGAAGGTGCTCGCGATATTCTTGCTGAAGTTGCACACGAAGGTAATGATGAGCAGCGTCAAGAAGCGGTAGATTTGTTGAGTCGCATAGACGCTTAATATACCCTTAGTTGCACAAAGCCTTGCATAGCCCTTGAAGTTATAAGGAGTTATGCAAGGCTTTGTTGTTTCTGGCTTACAGGTTTTTTTATGAGTGAAAATTTTATCCCAAGAAGTAAGGTCTATGAGCGAAATGGTGAAGTGGTAGGTGATACGGTTTGGCCTGAGGGTATGCAGCGTGTCGCCTTGGCGGTTGAGTATAAAGGCACTGATTTTCACGGCTTTCAAACCCAGCCCAATGGAGTAAAAACAGTGCAGCAGGCTCTTGAAAGGGCGCTGTCTAAAGTAGCTAACGAACCTATTACCTTGGTGTGTGCTGGCCGCACCGATGCTGGTGTACATGCGACCAATCAAGTGATTCATTTCGATACGCTTGCGAAACGTTCGCCTAAAGCTTGGGTGATGGGTACTCGACCACACTTGCCAGATGCCGTTGGTGTTAAATGGGCGCAAGATGTAACCCCTCATTTTCATGCGCGCTTTAGCGCCTTGAATCGCACCTACCGCTATTTAATTTCTGATGCGAAAACCTCATCTGCGCTGTTGCATGATCAAATCACCTGGTCATCGCGCCCGCTGGATATTGAGAAAATGCGCGAAGGTGCAGCCTATTTAGTGGGGCGTCATGACTTCACCTCATTTCGCGCAACCCAATGTCAGGCTAAAAGCCCAGTGCGTGAAATTCAGTATTTACATATCATCCGCCGAGGTGACTTGATCGTATTAGAAGTGCAAGCAAATGCTTTCCTGCATCATATGGTGCGCAATATAGTAGGGGTTTTGTTGTCGGTGGGTGCTGGGGATAAGCCTGCTACTTGGGTGGGTGAAGTTCTGGCAGCACGGAATCGCAGTACAGGTGGTGTAACATCCAAACCCTACGGGCTTTATTTGGTGTCAGTGGATTTCCCCGCTGAGTTCAATGTGCCCAAGGGAGTGCCGGGGCCCTTATTTTTACCCGAACCTGTCGGCGGTTTTGCGGCAGAGCTTGGCAGCTAAATACTCGTTGTTGACGTCAGAATTTTGCACGACAAGTCTGCCATTTGCGGTTTTTCGTGGTGAATTCTGCTACTATCGCCGCCTTTGTTTAACGCCAATAAGGGGTCGTCTTGCGCCAATAAAGGCCTACCCGCGCTAGAGTTGATTAGCCTGTGAATGCAATTCGGGTCAAAATCTGTGGAATAACCTCGGTCGCTGATGCTCAAATAGCTGTTAAAGCAGGGGCAGATGCGATTGGTTTGGTGTTTTATGCGCCGAGCCCACGAGCGGTATCTATCGAGCAAGCGCGTGAGATCGCAGCATCGGTTGGCCCATTTGTGACAGTTGTAGGCTTGTTCGTCAATGCCGAAGAATCCTATGTCCGTGAGGTCTTGGCGAATGTTGCGCTTCATGTATTGCAGTTTCATGGCGACGAATCCCGCGAGTTTTGCGAGCAGTTTCAGCGCCCTTATATGAAAGCAATTCGCATGCGCCCTGAGCTAGATGTTGCGCAAGCGATAGCAGAGTACCGCAGCGCTGCTGCGATTTTGCTGGATGCCTATCGCCCCGGCGTTCCGGGCGGTACAGGCGAAACCTTTGATTGGCAGCGGGTTCCATTACAAGCGGCGAGGCCGATTGTTTTGGCGGGCGGTCTAACCCCAGAAAATGTCGCCTTAGCGGTGCAATCCACGCAGGTCTATGGGGTGGATGTAAGTGGTGGTGTAGAATCCGCCCCCAGCAAAAAAGATGTACATAAAATTGAAGAATTTATTCACAACGCCAAGCATGCTTGAGCAACTGACGAACGACTTGCTCGTTTGAACAAGAAATTACTACTTGAATAAGGTGATAAAGCAGTGAGCGATATTGATTACAGTAGCTTTCCTAATGCTGCCGGCCATTTTGGTCCTTATGGCGGTCGTTTTGTTTCTGAAACACTGGTTCATGCGCTTGATGAACTTGAATCTATTTATTTCAGCTTGAAAGATGACCCTTCCTTTCAGGCTGAGTTTGATAAAGATATGGCGCACTATGTGGGTCGCCCATCTCCGTTATACCTCGCTGAGCGCTGGACCCGCGAATTGGGCGGCGCACAGATTTATCTTAAGCGCGAAGACTTAAATCACACTGGCGCGCACAAAGTAAATAACACTATCGGCCAAGCCTTGTTGGCAAAATTTACCGGTAAAACCCGCGTAATCGCCGAAACGGGCGCAGGCCAACACGGCGTTGCAACCGCCACTGTTGCTGCACGTTTGGGCTTAAAGTGCCGCGTTTACATGGGGTTGGACGATATCAAACGTCAGACGCTGAACGTTTATCGCATGAAGTTATTGGGCGCAGAAGTGTTCCCTGTAACCTCCGGTTCACGTACGTTAAAAGATGCTATGAACGAAGCTATGCGTGATTGGGCGACCAATGTGGATGATACCTTCTACATTATCGGTACTGCAGCAGGCCCGCATCCTTACCCACAATTAGTGCGTGATTTCCAATCGATCATCGGCCGCGAAGCGCGTCGCCAGTGTTTAGCGCAAGCGGGTAAATTGCCAGACGCTTTAATTGCCTGTGTCGGCGGCGGTTCTAACGCAATTGGTTTGTTCCACCCATTCTTAACCGACGAATCGGTAAAAATGTACGGTGTTGAAGCGGGCGGTTTAGGTATTGAAACGGGTAAACATGCTGCACCTTTAAGCAAAGGTATCCCTGGCGTTTTGCACGGTAATCGCACCTATTTAATGGAAGATGAAAACGGTCAGATTATTGAAACTCATTCGGTATCGGCCGGTTTGGATTACCCAGGCGTAGGCCCAGAGCACTCATGGTTGAAAGACATCGGCCGTGTTAATTACGTAGCGATTAATGATGATGAGGCTTTAGCGGCATTCCGTAAGTTAACGCTAACCGAAGGTATTATGCCTGCCTTGGAATCGAGCCATGCGGTTGCCTATGCTGAAAAGCTCGCGCCAACCATGAGCAAAGACCAAGTTATCATCGTCAACCTTTCTGGTCGTGGCGATAAAGATATTCACACAGTTGCTGCCCTCGACGGAATTACCGTTTAAACGAGCCTACGCAAACTAAAAGAACAGGAAAATGTAGCGATGAGTCGTATTCAACAACGTGTAGCTGAAGCAAAAGCAGCCGGTAAAAAACTGTTAGTCGCCTATATTGTCAATGGTGATCCACAACCAGAAGTTACCTTACCGACCATGCATGAAATGGTTGCTAAGGGTGTGGATGTGATTGAGTTGGGCGTCCCTTTTTCTGATCCTATGGCAGAAGGCCCCGTGATTCAAAAGGGTCATGAACGCGCCTTGGTTCACCACACCAGCCTTAAAGGCACGTTGGAATTGGTTAAGCAATTTCGCCAAACCAATGATAAAACGCCGATTGTGTTGATGGGTTATGCAAATCCTGTTGAGCGTTTTGGCTATCAAGCTTTTGCAACCGCAGCAGCTGACGTGGGTGTTGATGGTTTGCTCACTGTTGATTTGCCGCCAGAAGAAGTTGTGATTTTAAAGGATGCGTTGGATGCAGTTGGTCTCGACAATATTTTCTTGTTGGCACCAACCACAACAGTCGCACGTGCGCAAAAAATTGCAGAGCATGCGAGTGGTTTCTTGTATTACGTATCATTAAAAGGCGTAACCGGTGCAGGTCATTTGGACGTAGAAGATGTGAAATCCAAACTCGCTGCTTTTGGCCAGTTAACTGATCTGCCAGTTTGTGTTGGTTTTGGTATTAAGGATCCAACCACTGCAAAAGCCGTTGCCCAATTGGCCGATGGCGTTGTGGTTGGTAGCGTGCTGGTAGAAAAAATGGGCTCATTGGAAGGCCAACCTGCAGCTGCGATTGCAACGGCTGTGGGTGAAATTATCGGCGGCATGCGTGCCGCAATTGATAGTCTCTAATTTGCTAACAATTATTTTTTAACAGCTGCTAGTGTTTTCAAATTTTTAGCAGTTAAACCGAACAAACTAACAAGCCAAAAGAGATTTCACGATGAGTTGGTTAGAAAAAATTATTCCGGGCATTGCAGCTCGCTCTGAAGCCAAACGTTCCAATAAAGTGCCAGAAGGTTTGTGGGAAAAATGCATTAAATGCGACGCCGTTTTATACAAGCCTGAATTGGAAAAAACGTTAGATGTTTGCCCCAAGTGCGATCACCACATGCGCATTCGTGCGCGCAACCGTTTGGATATTTTTCTCGATCCACAGAATCGTAAAGAGTTGGCTACGGAAGTTGAGCCAATTGATCGTTTAAAGTTTAAAGACGTTAAAAAATACAAAGACCGTTTAATTGCGGCGCAAAAAGAAACCGGCGAAAAAGATGCCTTGGTTGCTATGCGTGGTGAATTAAAAGGTATGCCCGTTGTAGCGGTTGCATTTGAATTTGCGTTTCACGGCGGTTCCATGGGGTATGTGGTAGGTGAAAAATTCACGCGCGCGGCCACCATAGCCCTGAAAGAAAATATTCCTTTTGTTTGCTTCTCCGCCACTGGCGGCGCACGTATGCAAGAAGCCTTAATTTCCCTGATGCAAATGGCAAAAACCTCAGCGGTAATTGAGCGTTTGAAAATGCAAGGCACCCCCTATATTTCGGTAATGACCGATCCCGTGTACGGCGGCGTTTCTGCAAGCTTGGCGCTCTTGGGTGATCTTAATATTGCTGAGCCAGGTTCGCGTGCAGGTTTTGCAGGCCCAGGTATTATTGAACAAACCATTCGCCAAAAATTGCCAAAAGGCTTCCAGCGCGCCGAGTTTTTGTTGGATCACGGCGCTATAGATTTAATTATTCATCGCCGCGACATGCGCGATAAGCTTGCGTCTCTCCTCGCTAAATTTACTCATCATCCTGTGTTGAATTAATTCCCCTCATGCGATTTGTATCATTAGATGATTGGTTAGGGTGGCTTGAACAAAGCCATCCTAAAGAAATTGATTTAGGGTTAGATCGCATTCGCCAAGTCGCTGAGCGTTTAGATTTGCTCCGCCCGCGCGCAAAGGTTATTACGGTTGCAGGTACTAATGGTAAAGGCTCTTGCGTTACTGCTACCGCAGGCCTGCTACAAACGGCAGGTTTCTCAGTTGGCGTTTACACCTCCCCGCATCTCTTGCATTACGCTGAACGCATTCAAATTAATGGCAAGCCAGTTGCCGACCAATTGATTTGCGCTGCCTTTGATATTATTTCTACAGCGGCCGCTGAAATTAGCCTCACCTATTTTGAGTACGGCACGCTCGCGGCTTTAGTTATTTTTAAGCAGCAGGATGTTGATTATATCGTTTTGGAAGTTGGCCTTGGTGGGCGACTGGATGCAGTCAATATTATTGATGCGGATGTTGCCGTGATTACCTCTATCGCTATCGATCACCAAGATTGGCTGGGCGATAACCGCGAAGATATTGGCCGCGAAAAAGCGGGTATCTTGCGCGAGCAACAACATTTCGTCTGCGCTGACCCAAATCCACCGAAAACGATTTTAGCCTTGGCGAAACAACTTAATACCAGTGCGCATTTTATTGAGCGTGACTTTTCATTCGCTGTGCAAGGGCAATCTTGGTTGTGGCACGGCAAAGCCGTGACGGGTGAAGATGTGCATTTGCCATCTATGCGCATACCCCATTTACCCTTGCCGAGCATGGCGGCTGCATTGCAGGCGGTACTTGTATTAAATATTGAATTAACGACTGAACAAATTGAACAGTGCTTATTGAATTTGGTCTTGGCTGGGCGGTTTCAAAAGTTGGTTTTTCAAGAGCGCGAATTTATTTTGGATGTCGCCCACAATCCTGCGGCGACTGAGTATTTTGCTGAACGCTTGCACGCCGATCTGCCTGCCGGAAAAACGTTTGCCATAGTCGCTATGATGAGCGATAAAGATCGCAGTGCTAGCTTGGCGAATCTGGTCGGCTTAGTGGATGAATGGTATTTGCTGGATCTTGCGTATGTTCCGCGCGCAGCTACGCCTATTGCTCTTGCAGAGAATTTGGCGGTATTTAATGTGCAGGTTAACGCTACCGGCAATATACAGAATTTAATGCGTGAAATATTAACTCACGCGCAACCTCAAGACCGTATTCTGGTCTTTGGTTCATTTTTTACCGTCGCTGCTGTCTTGGCTTATATGCAAGCAGATTCACAGGTTTCCAGAGGTTTTCAGTGAGATATACATTAAAGCATCGCTTGATTGGCGCAGCCGTTTTAGCCGCAGTTGCCGTGCTATTGCTGCCTAGTTTTTTTAAAGAAAAAAGCGAGTATCAGGTCAGCACTAAATCGCAAATTCCAGCGAGCCCTAATGTGGTTGCAGAAGAATTTAAAGCACCTCAGCCCGTGCCCAATATAGAGCCAGCGCCAGCGCCCGAAACCATGTTTGTACCTAGCGAATCTGCATCAGACTTGCCGGTATCTGAAGTGCCTCCTTCTACTGCAGCGGTTGCATCATCATTGACGAGTGTGAGTTCTACCGCATCAACTAACGTTGTGCCCTCTGCTGTAACTGCGCAAGCCGCTTCCTCGGTGCCTGCTATGCCGTTGAATCAAAAAGGTTTGCCTGATGCATGGGTAGTGCAGGTTGGTAGTTTCACTACGAAAGAAGCTGCGAATAAGCTGCGCGATGACTTACAAGCCGATGGCCAGAAAGCCTATGTGCGCACCACAAGCAGCGGCAATACTGCGATCAGCCGTGTTTATATTGGCCCCAAGTTGGATAAAAGTCAGGCCTTGGCACTTAAAGAGCAAATGGATCGGCGCTTAAAAGTGAAATCCATGGTTATGCGTTTTCAGCCATAATGTATTCATGCTTGAGCAATTATCTAGGTATCGCTTAAAGAGCTGTTTGATAGGCGGCGGCTCTGCTAAAATGCGCGTCCTCAGTAAGGCGGTAAAAAGTGAAGCGGGGAATGTGGGTGCATGAATTGGGCAGATTGGGCCATAGTGATTGTTTTAAGCTTATCCAGTGTTATCAGCCTCGCACGTGGGTTTATTAAAGAAGCCTTATCGCTTGTCATCTGGATTGTGGCCTTGGTTGTTGCCAATGTGTTTAGCAATCGTCTTGAAGTATTTCTCACAAACTTAATCGCTACACCTTCACTGCGTTCTATGGCCGCCTTTGCACTGGTTTTTGTCGGTGTGTTGCTGATCGGCGCTTTACTCAATTTTTTAATCGGTTTAATCGTCAAAGCGACTGGTTTATCAGGTACAGATCGTTTGTTCGGTATGTTATTTGGCTTTGCGCGTGGTGTGTTGATTGTGTTGGTGTTTTTGATTTATGTGCCGAGTTTCGTGCCTATCAAAAATGATCCTTGGCTTCAGCAGTCCAGCCTAATTCCCTATTTTTCGCCCTATCAATCGGCAGTACAAAACGGTTTGGGGAGTCTTACACAATGGGTATTGGGTTTGTTAAGCAAGCCGGAAAAAACGGCGGTTTAAGAAAATATTTTTTTGATGCAATTGGTTTTTAACTTTAGTTTTTAAACCTTAGCTTTTTAATCAGCTTTTAAAATAGGTGAGCAAGTATGTGCGGCATTGTAGGTATTGTGGGTAAGCGCGATGTCAATGTTCAGTTGTATGATGCACTAACCATACTCCAACACCGCGGTCAGGATGCTGCCGGTATAGTTACATGTCAGGATGGCCGCATGGCGCAACAAAAAGCCAACGGTCTTGTGCAAGATGTTTTTAGAACTCGCCATATGCAACGCTTGCTAGGCAACATGGGAATTGGCCATGTTCGCTACCCAACCGCAGGCAGTTCTGGCCCAGCCATGGCTCAGCCATTTTATGTGAACTCGCCTTACGGTATCGCCTTGGCACACAATGGCAACCTCACCAACACTGAAAAACTCAGTGAAGATTTATTTAAAACCGATTTGCGCCACGTCAATACTGACTCGGATTCAGAAGTGTTGCTCAACGTGTTTGCACACGAGCTGCAATTACAGGGCAAACTAAAACCAACGCCAGACGATATTTTCAAAGCAATTTCCGGCGTGCACAATCGCATTAGCGGTGGCTATGCCGTGGTTAGTTTAATTGCTGGCTATGGCTTGATTGCATTTCGCGATCCTAATGGCATTCGCCCATTGGTTTATGGAACGCGCGAAACTGAAGATGGCACTGAGTATATGGTTGCCTCCGAAAGCGTTGCGCTCGACGTATTAGGCTTTCACTTAATTGATGACGTAGAGCCAGGCGAAGCAATTTATGTGACTGAAGAAGGTCAGTTGCATCGCCGCCAATGCGCAAAACATTCGCGCTTGGCTCCATGTATTTTTGAGCACGTTTATTTTGCGCGCCCAGATTCCATTATGGATGGTATTTCTGTTTACAAAGCGCGTTTGCGTCAAGGCGAAAAATTAGCGGATAAAATTCTGCGCGAAAGGCCAGAGCACGATATTGATGTAGTGATTCCAATTCCAGATTCAAGCCGTGTAGCAGGGCAGGCGCTTGCGCAGCGGCTCGGCGTAAAATTCCGCGAAGGTTTGGTAAAAAACCGTTACATCGGCCGGACTTTTATTATGCCCGGTCAGCAACAACGCAAAAAATCTGTGCGCCAAAAATTGAATCCTATTGAATTGGAATTTAAAGGCAAAAATGTTTTGTTGGTAGATGATTCAATCGTGCGCGGCACTACATGCCAACAAATTATCCAAATGGCACGTGATGCCGGTGCACGTAAAGTGTATTTCGCGTCCGCTGCACCTGCGGTGAAATACCCTAATGTGTACGGCATAGATATGCCTACGACAACAGAGCTAATTGCACATGGCCGTACCGATGAAGAAGTTTGTAAAGAGATCGGCGCGGACTGGTTGGTCTATCAAGACCTTGTTGATTTAATTGCTGCTTCAACTGAAGGCAACCACAAAGTCACCGAATTTGATTGTGCGGTATTTACCGGCGAATATATCGGCGGTGATGTTACCAAAGAATATTTGGAAAAATTAGCCGCTGCACGTAACGACTCTGCAAAAGAAGGTAAAAAATCCGGCAAAGCAAGCGAAGCGCCGATGGGTTTACACAATGGCGCTATGGGTTGATTTAAAACTCTGTAAGTGTTCTTAGATAGCTTTCACGAAAGAAAATTTTTCCAAGCAGGCATCGATTTATGATCCGAAACCCTAGAGGCATGGATGCCGACAGGGAGCTACAAGGATGTATTTATGCGTTTTCGGATCATAAAGCGGTGCTTGCAATGCGGTAAGCAATTCGTGCAAAGGTTTCACTTGCAAATAAAGGTTAAGTAAATGGAAAATTTTGATCAAGAATTGTGGGAATTAGAAACGCTCGCCGTACGCGCTGGCCAAGTGCGCACTCACGAAGGTGAGCACAGTGAAGCTTTGTTTTTAACGTCCAGCTATGTATTCGGCAGTGCGCAAGAAGCGGCAGATCGTTTTTCGGGTGCGCAAGCGGGCAATGTTTATTCTCGCTACACCAATCCCACCGTGCGCGCTTTTGAAGAGCGTATTGCTGCGCTTGAAGGTGCAGAAGCTGCGGTGGGTACGTCATCTGGCATGGCTGCCATTCTCAGCACGTGTATCGCTTTATTAAAAACAGGCGATCATATTGTTTGCTCTCGCAGTGTATTTGGTACAACTACCGTTTTGTTCACTAAATTTATGCAAAAGTTTGGCGTAACAACTACTTTTGTTGCGCCAACAGATTACGCAGCTTGGGAGGCGGCCTTTACGCCTGCGACTAAAATCGTTTTTGTTGAGACGCCTTCAAACCCATTATGTGATGTTATTGATATTCAGCGCCTTGCGGATATCACCCATGCGCACAATGCGTTGTTAGTGGTTGATAACTGTTTCTGTACGCCCGCATTGCAGCGCCCGCTGGAATTAGGCGCTGATTTAATTGTGCACTCGGCCACTAAATATATTGATGGTCAAGGTCGTTGTCTTGGTGGTGTAGTTGCGGGGCCAAAAGTATTGGTGGATGAAGTACTCGGCTTTGTTCGTAGTGCAGGCCCAAGTTTGAGTCCGTTTAATGCCTGGATATTTTTAAAAGGTTTAGAAACCTTGCGCTTGCGTATGGAGGCTCACTCGCGCAATGCGCTTGAGCTTGCACAATGGCTGCATGCACATCCAAAAGTGGAAAAAGTATTTTATGCTGGCTTGCCATCGCATTTTGGTCACGAGCTTGCGGCGAAACAACAATCAGCCTTTGGTGGTGTTTTATCTTTCCGTGTAAAAGGCGAGCGCGAAGCTGCTTGGCGCGTGATTGATGCTACAAAAATTATGTCCTTGACTGCGAACCTTGGTGATACCAAAACCACCATTGTTCACCCAGCTACTACAACCCATGGCCGTTTAACGCCCGAGCAAAAAGCGGAAGCGGGTATTACGGAAAACTTGGTTCGCATTTCAGTGGGGCTAGAGTCGGTAAAAGATTTGATTGCGGATTTAGAGCGTGGTTTGAGTTTAATTTCATAGCGAAACGTCCTCCTCGCGTAGCGGGACTAAAGCACAAAGTGCTTTGAACAACCGAAGGTTGGCCCGAAGGGCGAGCAAAGCGAGTAATCCAGTTTTTAAGATATGGATCCTCGCCTTCGCGAGGATGACGACTCCCAAATAAACAGTAATAAAAATAAGGAAGCATCTGTGAGAAAATTTGTTGAAGTGCTTGTCAATGAAATTGGTCGCGTGCTCCTTGGTAAAGACGAAAAAATAAAACTCGCTCTCGCGTGCCTCTTGGCGGACGGTCATCTCCTCATTGAAGATTTACCCGGCATGGGTAAAACTACACTTTCTCACGCGCTCGCTAAAGTTCTAGGTCTTAGCTACAACCGCGTGCAATTCACGAGCGATATGCTGCCAGCCGATATTCTCGGGCTTTCTATTTTTGATCAGCAACAACAAAAATTTACCTTTCATAAAGGTGCAATTTTTACCCAAGTGTTATTGGCCGATGAAATCAATCGCACTACACCTAAAACGCAAAGCGCATTGTTAGAGGCCATGGAGGAACGGCAAGTTACCAATGAAGGGACAACCTACGAATTACCTCAACCTTTCTTTGTAATCGCCACGCAAAACCCTATGTCGCAAATGGGCACCTATCCCTTGCCGGAATCCCAGTTGGATCGCTTTTTAATGCGCATCAGTTTGGGATACCCTGATGCAGACACTGAAAAATTATTATTCAAAGGCGGCGACCCGCGCGATCAACTTGCGCAACTGCGTGTGTGTTTAACGGCCGATAAAATTCCTGAAATTAAGCGCGCGATTAATGCGGTAAAGGTTTCTGACAGTTTGGTGGATTACGTGCAGCGTTTGGTGCATTTTACTCGCACGTCAGATGATATTTTGGTGGGGCTCTCCCCGCGCGGTGCAATGGCACTCATAAAAGCTACCAAGACATGGGCGTTTATGCATGAGCGCGCCTATGTGGTGCCAGAAGATGTGCAGTATTTATTTGCCTCTGTGGTGGCGCATCGCATTATTGTGAAAGGTGCAGCGCAACAGCTGTCACAAGAAGCTTTAGTGAAGAAAATTTTGGCAGCTGTGTCGGTAGTCGCTAGCTAAATTTTGGCTGTTTTCTAATAGAGGATTCACCTCTTGTCCCTACTACAAACACGACAAAACTATTTTCAGCGCTGGGCTGCCAAGCGTTCGCCGCGTGCGGATCAGGTGGTTTTGCAGCATCGTACTATTTATGTATTTCCCAGTAAGCAGGGCTTGGCTTTTTTGTTCACCGTTTTATTGATTTGGATTTTAGGCACTAACTACCAAAACAATTTAATTCTCGGCCTTTCGTTTTTTTTAACCAGCCTAATGTTGGTTTCTGTAATTCATGCTTTTAAAAATCTTCTCGGTCTTAGATTTACACCTGAGGCTAGGCAACACGCGGCGGTGGGTGAGCTTGCCCCTTTCGATATTCAAATTAGCGCCGTTTATGGATTTGCTCATCATGGCTTGCTGCTTAGTCTTGACGATGAAAAACCCGTTCGCGCTGATCTTATTGCCGGTAAACCAGCGCAAGTTCGCCTCAATACAAGTGCACGTCATCGCGGTTGGTTAAAGTTACCGCGTATCCTATTAAAAAGTTATTTTCCTTTCGGGTTAATTCGAGCTTGGGCTTATATAGAGTTAAATCATCGCGCGTTAATTTTTCCTAGACCCATTGCGTGCGATCAACCGCCGTTGGGTACGGGGCAGGGAGAGAACGGGATTTATGTATCCGCACAGCGCGGCGATGAATTTCAGGGCTTTCAAATCTATCAGCCGGGCTCACCCTTATCGCAAATTGCATGGAAGCAATATGCGCGTGGTGCCGGTATGCATTTAAAAGATTATCGCGCACTACAAAGCGAGCACTACTGGTTGGATTGGCAGGCATTAAATGTACATGACACAGAGCTGGCGCTTTCCAATTTAAGCTATTGGGTTAATCATTTTTCCGATAACAATGTTGAGTTTGGTTTGCGTTTGCCCAATCTCACTATTGAGATTGGCGCAGGCGATGTCCATCGTTTAAATGCGCTCACGGCTTTGGCGTTATTTGGCTGGGCAAGCGAATGATTTTGACTAAGCGCCCAAATCAAGATCAGCCCATTGCACGTAAAAGCCTAGCGTGGTTATTGGCGATTCAAATTTTAATTTTAGCTCCACATTTTGTGACTGCACCTATATGGATTGCGGTTGTCTGGGTTGTGGTGGCTGTTTGGCGATGGAAAATTTTTCAAGGCGCATGGGATTACCCCAGTAAAACAAAAAAGACCTTATTGGTTGCCGTGTGTTGCGGTGGATTGTTCTTGAGTTTGGGAGCCGGTTTTAGTTTCGAGTCTATGATAAGTTTGTTATTGATTGGCTTTATTCTTAAATTGTTGGAGTTAAAAAATAGAAAGGATTTTGTGCTGCTGATTTTTATTGCGCTCTTTATTCTTGCTGCGCAATTCATTCAGTTTAACCATTTTCTGGCTGCATTTTACGGTTTTGGTTGTTTAACGCTCTTGTGCGCCACCTTGATGCAACTTTATAAAGAATCGGCAGGGCAGAGTGTTTGGAAGGAGCTTCGCCCAAGCGTTTATATATTGCTGCAAGCCATACCCTTTATGATTATGTTGTTTGTGGTGGTGCCGCGTATTGGCTCTTTTTGGGCTGTGCCATCACCACAGCAATCCAAAACCGGTATGAGTGATTCAATGTCGCCCGGTGATTTTACCGAATTAATGGAATCTGATGAGTTGGCGTTTCGTGTTAGCTTTGTAGGCGCAACACCGCCACGCGAAAAATTATATTGGCGTAGTTTGGTGTTTTCTTTTTTTGACGGGCGACGTTGGTCACAAAACCGCGAGCAAAAATCTGGGAATTATTTCAATCAAGCTAGCACAAAATTGCAATCGCATATTGAGCATAAAGGCGAGCCAATTGAATATGATCTTATCGCCGAGGCCAGCAGTCAGCCTTGGTTATATTCTTTGGCCGCACCCAAACATTGGTCGGAGAGTCTTGGCTTTGCGCGCGATATGCGTTTGTTTGCATTTGAGCCTGTGAATGAACGTATCAATTATCACGTTACAGCTTCGCTTAATTATCAACTGAATGAAATTAATCCAGATGAGTTGGTTCAAAATAAACTCATTCCTAAAAATGGTAATCTTAAAACCCGTGAGCGAGCTGCGGAGTGGTTGGCTGAAACCGGTAGCCCTGAAAAGTTAATTGAAAAATTATTTGCCTACTACAACCAAAGTTTTTTTTACACCTTAAAACCGCCTGCATTAGGTATTGATGTAGTCGATGATTTTTTGTGGAATTCACGGCAAGGATTTTGCGAGCATTTCGCCAGTAGTTTTGTGTTTTTTATGCGTGCTGCCGATATACCCGCTCGCGTTGTGGTTGGGTATCAGGGTGGTGATATTAGTTCTGTAGATGGCTCGCTCACGGTGCGCCAACGTGATGCCCATGCGTGGGCTGAGGTCTGGCTGGAAGGGCGTGGATGGGTCATGTTTGACCCAACAGCGGCGGTTGCGCCAGAGCGAGTGCAAAAGGGAATAGAGCAATCACTTTCGGCGACTGATCGTCAACTTCTTGCTAAGCCATTTGGCTCTTCTATTAAACTTCTACTGCGCATGCGTGAACAGTGGGATGCAGCCAATTTAACCTGGGTTCGTTGGGTCATGAACTATGACTCGGGCTTGCAGGCGTCATTGCTGGAGCGAATCTTGGGTGAGGTGTCACCTCTGCGGATTGCGGTTTTAGTGGTTGTTACTGGGAGTGGCTTCGGTATTGTGCTGTTTGCAGTTTTGTTCTTGCGCAATCGCAAACGGGATTTACCGGAAACATCGCTTATTTATTTGCAGCTTTGCAAGCAGCTTAACGCCTGTGGTTTTAGCCCTTTGGCCAGCGAAACACCTCGGCATTTTTGTGAGCGAGTTATATTAAGCAGGCCAGAGCTATCAGCATCCTTGTTGGAGTTAATGGATTTATATGAATGCTTAGCCTATGGCGATAACCTTGAGGTTGCTGAGCGATTGCGAAAGGCGGTCAATAATTTTCGCCCCAAGGGGTAAGGGTTTAATTGAACGACTGCAGAATACTGCAATTTGTTTCAGTTTTGTGCTTGGCTGTTTCTGTGTGTTCAAATGTGGTGCAAAATGACCTACTGGTTTTTATTTGGACTGGATTAACCCATTGAAATATAATAACAAATTAAGTCGGCATGATTAGTGCTAGCGTTTCCTGCTTGCTAAAAAATAGCGATTAATGCCCAGTTTTTGACATTAAATCGGTTTAAAACTAGGCATATCAAATCCCTTTTTGTAAAAAACCTGCTTTTTAAAAGAGCTTGTGAATCAATTTGGGGCAGTTTTATCGCTCTATAACACTCGCCCGCTAAGTGGCGCACAAAAAAACATAAGGTGTGATTATGAAGAAGACCCTCTGTTTATCCTTGGCAGCTGTAGCGGCTACAACGCTCAGTCAATTGGCGTCGGCAGATGCAGCGCCTGTCGTACTCAATAATGCCAATACCGCATGGATGCTAACCGCCAGTGCCTTGGTTCTGTTTATGACCCTCCCGGGTTTAGCCTTGTTTTACGCAGGCTTAGTGCGCGTAAAAAACGTACTCTCGGTATTAATGCAATGCTTTGCCATAGCCGCCATTGCCTCGCTTTTATGGGTGATTGTGGGCTATAGCTTGGCGTTTGGCCCCGGCAATGAATATATCGGCGATTTTAGCAAAGTGTTTTTAGCGTCCATCAAAAAGGACGATCTTTGGGGTGATATCCCTGAAACCTTATTCGCCATGTATCAAATGACCTTCGCGGTAATCACGCCAGCGTTGATTGTGGGCGCTTATGCAGAGCGCTTGAAGTTCTCTGCCATGCTGATTTTCTCAGCGCTTTGGCTGCTGCTTTGCTATGTGCCTGTGTGCCATTGGGTGTGGAGCAGTTCTGGTTGGTTGTTCAAAATGGGTTTGCTCGATTTCGCAGGCGGTACTGTAGTGCATATCACTGCCGGTGTAGGTGCCTTGGTTGCCGCCTTGGTTATTGGTAAGCGCAACGGCTTCCCCAATTCAGCAATGCCACCGCATAACATGACCATGGTGGTTACGGGTGCAGGCATTCTCTGGGTAGGTTGGTTTGGCTTTAACGCAGGTAGTGCCTTGGCCGCCAATGGCAATGCCGCTATGGCGATGCTAGTGACTCACTTGTCTGCCGCAGCCGGTGCCCTAGCGTGGATGACCATTGAGTGGATGCGTTTTAGAAAGCCAAGTGTGCTAGGTATAGTTACCGGTATGGTTGCCGGCCTTGGTACTATCACGCCAGCTTCGGGTTATGTTGGCCCAGGTGGTGCCATCGTAATTGGTTTGGTGGCGGGTGTTGTCTGTTTCTTCGCAACGCAGCTTGTTAAGCGCGTATGGAAAATCGATGACTCGCTCGATGTTTTCCCTGTGCATGGTGTAGGCGGCATAATCGGTACTTTTATGGCTGGTATTTTTGCCTCTACACAGCTCGGCGCATTTAGCGGCTTGGGCTTTGCTGCAGGTATCGAGAGTATGGGGCAGCAGTTGCAGGTGCAATTGATTGGTATAGTTGCTACGTTGGTGTTTACCGTAGCGGTTACCTACCTATTGTTGAAGTTAACGGGCCTCTTAACTGGCGGTTTACGTGTTTCTAAAGATGAAGAATCCCTAGGTTTGGATTTGAGTCTGCATGAAGAAGATGGCTATAAGTTGTAAGGCTTGAATCTTCTGTAAAAAATGCCCCGATAGCCTCGGGGCATTTTTTTTGCTGTTCGCAATTGGAAAGGCGATGAGGCTTAATTTTCTGCGACATCGTGGTCACCGTGTTACCATGCGCGCACGCCAGTAAGGCTTATTTTATTCTGTATCTAGATGTGTTCAAAAAGGTAACCCATGAAAAAAACGTTTAAGCTCCATATTGAAGGTAAAAACAGCGACCGCCTGTTAGATTTCATCAAACACGACGTGCGTAAATATGTTAAACGCGAAAAGCGTAAAACCTTGCCTTATGGCGCTAATTACTGGGCGTTCGATTGCAAATTTGGCGTAACAGCCGATGTTGCTGAACCCTTGCATCTAGGTGAAATCACCAAGCAAATGGATGTAATCGCCAAAGCCGGTGGCGATAGTTTTTATGTGGAGATTCTTGCGCGCGCCGCCGTGCGTACCCCGCGTGAGCAAGCTGAAATGAATGAAGAAGATGACGACAATATGTTCGATGAATAAGTGTTGGGCGAGATATATAAAAAAGGCTGCAAATTGAAAAATTTGCAGCCTTTTTTATTGTGCTAAAAATGATTTATTTAGCGGGTTTGCTTTTTACTTTTTTGGGCTTACTTTTTTGGATAGTCGCGTTTCACGCTGCCAGTGTACAGCTGACGTGGGCGGCCAATTTTGTACGAAGTGCTAACCATTTCATCCCAGTGTGAGTACCAACCAACGGCACGACCTAGGGCGAAGATTACAGTGAACATTTCGGTGGGGATCTCAATCGCTTTCAAAATGATGCCTGAATAGAAATCCACGTTCGGGTAAAGTTTTTTGCTGATGAAGTAAGGATCTTCCAGAGCAATTTGCTCAAGACGTTTGGCAATTGCCAGCAGGGGTGAGTTTTCCAAACCTAATTCACCCAATACTTCATCACAGGTTTGCTTCATCACTTTGGCGCGCGGGTCAAAGTTTTTGTACACGC
>SYDJ01000015.1 GCA_005801205.1 Gammaproteobacteria bacterium | reverse complement strand
GCCGCATTCTGCGCAAAATTGCCGCCAATGAAATTGATTCGTTAGGTGACACCTCAACGCTTGCAGACCCATCGGTGGTTGAGCAGTTGATTGAGAATCGTGTGAATAAATAAGTGTGCAATTAATGAATGTGATAATAAAAAAGGTGCGATGATTGCGCCTTTTTTTATGGTTGAATAATTTTTTTAAAGGACATGATGATGAATAAAATTTATAGAATCTTATGGCAGTTTTTTCTATTGGGCGTGATGGCACTGAGTGCGGAATCCTACGCTGTTGCCTCTGGTGGCAAACAGCAGGCAATCGGAGACAACGTCATAGCAGCGGAAGGTAGTATTGTTAAACCCAAGTTAAAACCTGATTCTTGTGGTGAGCCTATTTATCCTGCAATTTCCAAACGCAATAATGAAGAGGGGAAGGTGGGTGTGCAGTTGCGGGTTAACGAATCTGGAAATGTGGTCACCGTTAAGGTCGCGGTATCTTCAGGGTATCCTGCATTGGATGAAGGTGCAGTTGCGTTTCTGTCACGTTGTAAATTTGAGCCTGCTACTCAAAATGGGTTACCCATAGCAGTTTGGTATCCATTGAATCACCGCTGGGCACTTTCAGATAGCCCAGATCAAAAGCCTGCACCTACGGGCGATTACAACTTTGAAGATACTACCCAGTCTATAAATCTTACAACCTACATGAGAGAAGCCTGTAGCAGTTATGTGTCTGGTTTTAATAATAACGAAGCTAAGGATTATGAACCTCTAGGTATAAAAAAACTGGCAGAAAATGACATATGTGGTTGCGTAGAAAAGCGCACTAAGGCAGACATGTATTTAAAATCACTTGCAGTAGACCCCGCGCCCGATGTAACAAAAATAATGGACGAAGAAAAGTTTGGTGTGTATCTGTCGCGAAAAATGACGGTGATTTTGATGCAGTGTACTGCAAAAAGTATTGATGAAACTATTGCCAAGCTCGATCCTCGTAGAAAACAGTAAGTTTACATAACTAGCAAAAAAATTAATGGAGATAATAATGATAACGCTAAGCAATACGTCTGGGGTTTGTAGGGCAAAAACATCGCTAGCTTGG
Source organism: Gammaproteobacteria bacterium (assembly GCA_005801205.1). Lineage (GTDB taxonomy): Bacteria > Pseudomonadota > Gammaproteobacteria > Pseudomonadales > Cellvibrionaceae > Cellvibrio. The sequence continues at coordinate 27,103 of SYDJ01000015.1, read as the reverse complement.
TTGTTACCTTGCTTTGCTGCTGTTATTGGTTTTACCTTTATATCACTCTCTCACGCGCAAACTCTGCCTGCTACCAATCAGCAACTTTATTTGACCATTTACAATAACAATCTTGCCTTGGTGGAAGACAAACGCACGCTTAATTTACCGCAGGGGCGCTCCACACTGGAGTTTAAAAATATTTCAGCCAGTATTCGGCCGGAAACGGTTTCGTTAAATGCATTGGGCGTGAATATTATTGAGCAAAATTTTGATTTTGATTTACTTACCCCCAATAAATTGATGGAAAAGTCTGTAGGTCAGCAAGTACAACTGGTGCGTACAAATCCCGGTAACGGCCAACAAACAACAGAAGTGGCCACAGTGCTTTCCGTGAATGAAGGTGTGGTGCTCAGTGTGAATGGTCGCATTGAAGTCTTGCGTGCAGATGCCATTCCCACGCGTGTTATTTTCAATAAAATTCCAGATAATCTGCGTGCATCTCCACTGCTTTCAATCAGTGTGGCTGCCGATAAAGCGGGCGCGCGCAATGCAACCCTGAGTTATCTAACAACCGGTCTCTCTTGGAAAGCAGATTACGTTGCGCTCTTTGATGAAAAGGCGCAACAGCTTGATCTACAGGGCTGGGTTACACTGACAAATAATTCAGGTACAACCTTCCATAATGTGAATGCGCAACTTGTCGCGGGTGATATTAATTTAACCAACAACTGGGGTGATTATGAGGCGCGCGAAAAGCGCCGTATTCAAGCGCGCCGGAGTGTTAGCCGTGATTCAATTCGCAAGCCAGCACTGGCAGATTATTATTTATACCCTTTAACAGAGCGCACTACTATTGCCGACAAGCAAACTAAACAAGTGAGTTTTCTGGAGGCTTCTGGGGTAAAAGCAAAAAAAATCTATGCCTACAAATCCAGCAGTTTCAGTGCTAATGACCGCGCAGAACACGCGAGTGTGTTAGTAGATTTCAATAATACTGCCAGCACAGGTTTGGGCGCAGAGTTGCCTGAGGGAATCATGCGTGTCTACATGCGGGATCATGAAGGCAAGCCAAAATTTATCGGCGAAAGTGCTATAGAGCATACCCCACAGGGTTCGCACCTTTCAGTGCGCACGGGTGAAGCTTTTGACATCACGGTAGAGCCAGCGGTAACTAAAGAAGAATCGTTGAGTAAAACTAAAAAGCGCTTTAGTGTGGAATACGCTATTCACAATTCGCGCAATGAAGATGCAGTTGTCGAGCTTGAACAAAGTAGTTACTTTGCTATTCGGAAAATAGTTTCAGAATCCATTAAGAGTCAGCGCATTGATGCCTATACACTTAAATGGTTGGTGCCAGTAAAAGCCAAGGATGAAACCGTGTTGAGTTTTGTGGTTGAAAATGAAAACTAAGATTTTTGGCCTGCTGCTTTTTTGGGCGAGTAATTGTGCGCTTGCAGCAGATATTATTTCACCGGTTGCCGATAAAGTGGATGTCACTATTTATCGCGATGATGATAGCAATTCCTCACCCGAGCTGGTGCTTCTAAGTGATCCTGAAGCGGCTGATCGTGGCTTACTGATGGTGAATGAAACGCGTACGCTCGATTTGCCAGCGGGCGAATCTCGCATTGTGCTGCGCGGTGTTGCTGATGCCATTATTCCCAAAACGGCGAAGCTCCAAAATCTGGCTGCAGAAATTTTGGAAAGTAATTTTGATTACAACATTATTTCTCCCTATGAAATCTTTAATAAATCTGTAGGGCAAACGGTTACCGTGGTGAGTAGAAATCCATTTACGGGAGTAGCTGTTGAGCGTTCCGCCGTTATTCGTACCAGTGAGCAAAAGGTATTGCTTGAGGTGGATGGTCATCTGGAAGAATTTAGTTGCACCAATGAAACGCAAGAAGTTTTATTTCATAAAATTCCTGAGCAGCTATCGTCTGAACCAACGTTGTCTGTTGTAGTTCGTGCGCCAGTGGCAGGGCATTTTAATGTGCAGCTCAGTTATTTGGCGGTAGGTGCACAATGGTCTGCCGATTATGTCGCCACGCTTAATCGTGATGGTAAAACAATGGATTTGTTAGCGTGGATGACCTTGGTAAATGCGCGAGCAACAACCTTTGCTAATGCGCCAGTACAGGTTGTTGCTGGCAAAGTTGAGCGCGATTCCTTTGAAACTATGCCGCCCAAAATGATGCAGGAAAGAGAGGCGGGCGCATGTTGGCCAGCTATTAAATTTCCGGTCTATGGCGGCTATGGCTATTACCTAGGTGAAAGTGAATCACTCGAAGAAATTGTGGTGACAGGTATTCGCGCATCGCAAACGGAATTGGGTGATTACAAGCTTTATACCTTGCCGGGCACTACCACTTTATCTGCACGACAAAGTAAGCAAGTGCTTATGATCGACCAAAAATCTGTACCCTTCGAGCACATATACCATTACAAGGTGGAGCTTGGTGAGCTATTGGATAGAGTTGATAGTCGCCATTTTGATGCGGATGACGAAGAAGAGGAGATTTTCCCCACGTTTACCCGATTACGGTTTTTAAATACCGCTAAACAGAATTTAGGCATCCCATTACCTTCCGGTAATTTTTCAGTCATGCAAGAACACAGTGGGCATTCGATGTTTGTTGGGCAGGCTAGCATTCGCGATCAAGCCGTGGGCTTGCCTTTTGATATAGATTTAGGTGCGAATTCCGATGTGGTGGTGAGCCCTAACATTGTGTCGGGGAAATTCAACAAAGACGACGATTCAACTAAAATCAAAATAGATGTGCTAATTAAAAATAATCTTGAGCATGAGGCTCTAGCTGAAATCCAGTTGGTCGTACCCGACACGCTAACAGCAAAAATTCTCTCAGAATCCCATAAGCATCGTGTGGTGGATGGCCATGTTCGTTGGCTGATTAAATTGCGCCCAAGCGAAATAAAGCATCTGGAATATGAAGTCTTTACCAAAGATCGCGATTATTAAATCAGTGATTTTCTTGCGAATGAGGGGACTCACAAGGCGCTTTTTTTTATGGAGATTTTGTGACTAGCTAAACATTTTATGTGATGTGGTTAGCCATATAAGGCAATATTAAGGATAGGGTTCATATAAAATCGCGGGTAATACACTGGCTCTTGTTGCAACAAATTCATTCACTCATATTATGGAAATTATTATGCGTTTATTACCGCTAAGCTTATTAACATGCATTGTGTTCTCTCACTCGGTATTCGCTGCAGACAAAGCCTGTCTGCTCGAAGGCGAGATGAATATGATGGGTAAGCACATGGAAATAAAAGATTGCTTGCAAAACAATGGGGTAGATGCAGCGCAATTTAAAGAGGTATGTGCAAGTATTGGTGGTATGAGTGCCGCTATGGGCATGCCCCCTGCAAAAATCACCTATTTAGAGGCCTGCCCAAAGCCAGCACAAGCTTCTTGCGAAGGCTTCTTTGGCCAACCTATGACCAGTTATTACTACAAGCGCGATGCCGATATGCTTGCCTCATCTAAGCAAGGTTGTGAGATGCAAGGCGGTAAGTGGAAATAAGCATAACAACATCACCGAGATTTGGAATGGTAGAAAATACAGATATTTACCGTTTTTATTGTGATTGTGTCAGGTAGAATTAAAAAAATTAAATCAAGCAGTCGATAGATATGGAACAATTTGCACCTGGCATACATTTGTTGGTGGATTATTGGGGTGTTTCCCACCATCGGGATGGTGTATCGAGACATCAAGATATAGCAGCAATAGAGCAGGCGTTTCAGCAAGCTGTTGCTGCATGCGGCGCGACCTTATTAAATATTCAGTTGCATGGTTTTGGTGAAGGTGCAGGTATTACAGGTGTGGCTATTCTCGCTGAATCACATATGAGTATTCATACGTGGCCGGAAATTGATTATGTCGCTATAGATATTTTTATGTGCGGTGTCAGTAATCCTTATTTGGCATTGGCATCGCTCAATGAATTTTTTGTGCCTCAGCGTATCAATGTGACCGAATGTAAGCGCGGAGTTCCTGCGCAAGAATTAAAATAAATACCGAAAAATTAATGTAATAAATTTACCGATTTTATAAGTCTATCGTTTTTATAAACCTGTCTATTTTATAAGTCTATATATTTTAAAGGAGCCTGATATGGGACTGTTCGATTTTATTCAGAAGCAGTTTATTGATGTTATTCATTGGACTGATACAGCGGAAGGGCTATTGGCCTACCGTTTTCCCATGCAGGATTTTGAAATTCAAAATGGTGCGCGCTTAACGGTTCGCGATACCCAGTTAGCGCTCTTTGTCAATGAAGGTCAAATCGCTGATCAGTTTACCTCTGGCAACTATACGCTTACGACCCAAACGTTACCGCTACTCACCAATTTACAAAACTGGGATAAGCTGTTTGATTCTCCCTTTAAGTCGGATGTTTATTTTTTTAATACTACGCAGCAGCTTAATCGTCAGTGGGGTACTAGCAATCCCATCACTTTGCGTGATCCAGAGTTTGGCAGTGTACGTTTGCGGGCATTCGGTACTTATACCTATCGTATTCAAGATCCTGTTATTTTTTATCGTGAAGTGTCTGGTACTCGCGCTAGTTTTAGTGTGGATGAGTTGGATGGTCAATTGCTCAGTTTAGTCGTGGCTACCTTAAGTGATCACATTGCCAATAGCGGTATTGCGTTTTTGGATTTGGCCGCGAATCAAGGTGAGTTTGCAAAAGCCTTGCAAGAAAAATTGCAGCAAGCTTTTCAGAATATGGGCCTACAGCTTGAACAATTTATTTTGCAAAATTTGTCCCTGCCAGAAGAACTGCAAAAAGTGCTGGATCAGCGCATTGGCATAAATATAGCGGGCAATTTACAAGAGTTAACGCAATTTCAAGTGGCACAAAGTATTCCCATTGCAGCCGCTAACGAAGGTGGCGTTGCTGGCGTTGGCGCAGGGCTTGGCGCAGGGTTGGCCATGGCACAAAGTATGATGAGTGCCGTAGGTGGCGCTTCTAGTAATACGGCTAATGTATCGCCAGCGGTGGCGCAAACACCGGTAGAAGATCCTTTGCAATTGCTTGAAAAATTACATGGGTTAATGACTAAAGGTGTTATTAGTGAGGCTGAATTCTCAGCTAAAAAAGCAGATATTTTGAGTAAATTATAAACTGAGAAAATATAATAAAATCCTACTATAAAAATTAGCTAACTCAATAGATCAGCCTAAGGTTGAACATGGAAATAAAAAAAGCTGTGCGTAACGCCGCTTGTGTTTCTTGTGGTGCGCAAGTTCCTATTTATAGTCGAGCGAGTGTTCAAGCGGTTTGTCCTTTTTGCCGCAGCACCTTAGTGCGTACCGATATGCATTGGGATTCGGTGGGGCAAATGGCTGCACTGGCCGATGACCTTTCGCCATTTTTTGTGGGTATGCGCGGCAAATATAAACAAACAAACTTCACGATCATTGGACGCTTACAACAACAGTTCGATGAAGGTGTGTGGAATGAATGGCTGCTGCAGTTAGATAATAATCGCACCAGTTGGCTCGGTGAAGGATCGGGGTTATTTTATCTCACCGTGCCCAGTACCAGCACTGAAAGCTTACCTGAGTTTGGTTCACTAGGTCTCGGCCAAATATTAACACTCGATGGATCAACCTATAATGTGAGCAATATTGAGCGGGCATCATGTATTGCTACCGAAGGTGAAATTCCGTTTGCCGCTACACCGGGTGAATCTGCATATTTAGTGGATCTTGTGGGCGAAGACGGTAGTTTTGCCAGTTTGGATTACAGCGATGATTCGCCAAAACTCTATACGGGTAAAACGGTCAGTCTCGACGAGATTGAATGTGAATCGCGCGATGGCAAACCGCTCAAACAACAAGCGGCAGAAGCCTTGCGCTGCGCATCTTGTGGTAATGCTGTTGGCTTGCGAAATCCTGCCTCACTTTTAGTTACATGTAGTTCTTGTGGTTCTGCGAACAATGTTTCCAATAGCGGAAAGTTGGTAGTTGCCTATAGTCAAAATATTACAAAGTTACGCCCTAATTTAACTTTGGGTAGCGCGGGTAATGTGGATGGCCACAGTTATGAGGTGATTGGTTTTATACGCATGACGGGTGGTGGCGATATTTGGGATGAATATTTACTTTACAGTGCCACTAGAGGTATTTGTTGGCTGGTGTGTTCGAAGGGGCACTGGTCCTTAATGCGACCCGCGAATGCACCTTCCGTTTTCAATGGAAATATTTCTTTTAAAAATAAACACTACAAACACTTTGCTACTTATCAAGCAAATGTTGTTGCGGTACTGGGTGAGTTCTATTGGCAAGTAAAGCGTGGCGATAGTGCAAGATGCAGTGATTTTATTTGCCCGCCGCATATCATATCAAGTGAGAAATCCGCTAAAGACATCACTTGGAGTGAGGGGGCATACATTTCCAGTGCAGAAATTGCTGCGGCATTTAATATGGATGAGCCGCGTAAAATAGGTAATGGAATTAACCAGCCATCGCCGTCGATCTTTGGCTACATTGTCGCGTTTTTGATAGCAATGGTGTTGGTATTATTAGTCGATATGTTTATCCATCCCAAGAGTTTCCAAACAATTAAATTTGATAATTTGGCATTAACGACTGCGACAGGTTCACCTGTATTAGTCAGTGAACCCTTTACGCTGAAGGCGAGTCATCGTTTATTTCAAGTGCATACTCATACGAATTTAAATAACGATTGGGTCGGGTTGGAGTTCAGTTTAATTAATCAAGATACGGGGGAGACGCGTTTAATGTCCCGTGAGATTGCTTATTATTCAGGGCGTGATAGTGATGGAAGTTGGTCTGAAGGTTCAACCAGTGATGATGCTTCGTTTGCCAACGTTAAAGCAGGTACATATGTGCTTGAAGTTAATGCTGATGCGAACCCGACAACACGCCAACATATTGCCGCCCATGTTTCGGTGACGCATGGCGAGCCAAGCGGCAAGAATTTTTGGTTAGTTTTTATTATTCTGGCTATTGGGCCGGTGTTAGCGGGATTTAATAAATACTATTTTGAAAAACGACGTTGGGATGCGAGTGATCACCCATGGGGTGACGAATAATATTATGAGCTTCTTCAAAAAAATTACGCTATTTCGTTTGTATCTTGCCCTTTGCGCCTTGGCTGTCTCAGCGTTTACTTACGCAGAATATTATGGTTACGTATTAACGGGCTCTGATGAAAGTCAGCGGGCTACGAGCAGTAATTATATTCGGTCTAATCATGCTAATGGCCTTCATCATAAATAATCTAGATCACTTAGAACCTTAGGAAAACACTATGAACGATATTATTAATTTGCATTATCTTGGCGCGTCGTTAATGTACTCATTGATGGGTATAGCTATTTTTTGGTTGTGTTTTGTCATTATTGATAAGCTCACGCCTTACCAGCTGTGGAAAAATATTGTTGAGGATAAAAATCAAGCCTTGGCGACAATCGTGGCTGCCATGTGCATCAGTATTGCCATTATTATTGCCGCTTCTATTGCAGGTTAAATTCGTCGTGTTTGTCTTGCAGTGACTTGCTGCATTTATTGTTAGGTAAGTACATGCAATTTGCGTTATTGGTGTCGGTTTTTGTTATTGCATCCTGCGGCTTAATCTATGAATTGGTTGCGGGTGCGCTTTCCAGTTATTTGTTAGGCGATTCCATAACGCAATTTTCTACCGTAATTGGCACATATTTATTCGCTATGGGTGTCGGTTCATGGCTGTCTCGCCATATTCATGTTCGTATTGCTGAACGATTTATCATCATCGAAATTATGGTGGGTTTGCTGGGTGGTTTTTCTGCCGCTATTTTGTTTTTATGTTTTGCCTTCGCCGGCGAGCCTTTTCGTATTATTTTATATTTTTTAGTGAGTTTGATTGGAATTTTAGTGGGAATAGAAATTCCGTTGGTGATGCGCTTATTAGAAAAAGATTTAAAACTGTCTGAGTTAGTTTCTTCGGTGTTAAGTGTGGACTATCTTGGCGCCCTCTTGGTCTCTGTTCTTTTCCCGCTATTGTTGGCGCCGCATCTAGGCTTTGTGCGTACTTCACTGTTGTTCGGTATATTTAATATTGCAGTTGCACTGTGGGCGGTGCATCTATTCAAAAAAACCATTGTGCATCACGGCCGCTATCGCGCACTAGGTTTTTTTGCGCTCCTATTATTGCTTGCCGGTTTTATCGGTGCAGAAAAGCTGATGCGTTTTTCTGAATTAAAAATGTATGGTGATGATATTGTTTACACCCAATCAACCCCTTATCAGCGTATTGTGTTAACCCGTTGGCGCGATGATTTTCGCTTATATCTGAATGGCAATTTGCAATTCTCCTCGCGCGATGAATATCGCTATCACGAATCCTTAGTTCACCCAGCACTAGCAACTTTGCCACATGCGCGCGATGTGTTGGTGTTGGGTGGTGGCGATGGTATGGCGGTGCGCGAACTCTTGAAATATTCACATATTGAGCGCATTACCTTGGTGGATCTTGATCCACAAATGACGGAAATGTTTAAGAGCGATAGCGTATTGAGCAAGCTAAATAATTTGAGTTTGCAATCGCCTAAAGTCACCGTTGTTAATGCTGATGCGCTTAAATGGATGGAAGCGCAAGCGCAAAGTTACGATGCCATAGTGGTAGATTTCCCAGACCCTACTAATTATGCACTAGGCAAATTATATTCAGTTACTTTCTATCAGATTTTGCGCAGACATCTCCGCCCGCAAGGTTTGGCTGTGGTGCAAACTACATCGCCTTTGTATGCCCCAAAATCCTATTGGATGGTTAATAACACCGCACGTGCAGCGGGCTTTAACACAACGGGATACCACGCTCTCGTGCCCACGTTTGGCGAGTGGGGATTTATGTTGTTGAGTGAAAAAGCCTATCAACAACCCACACAAATTCCTGTGCCTACACGTTTCCTCAATGCTGCAATCCTGCCAACCTTGTTTGTGTTTCCGCAGGATATGCAATCCGATATTCAAGAAATCAATCGTTTGGATAACCAAGCGCTGGTGCGAGTTTTTGAGCAGGAATGGGGAGCGGCGCTGCGGTGATAAAAGGCATTACCCGGCGCGATTTTTTAATCGGCAGTAGCGGTGCGCTTTTATTGGGTTGCAGTGAGCAAGCTCCCCGCCTGCCTAGCGGATTGTTATTGGGGCCGGATCACAGCATCGGTCACAAGCTGCGCGACGGTCAGTTTCCTGTGGCTACGCGCGAAATTCATACTCCCATTCTTATTGCCGGTGCTGGCATTGCTGGTCTCAATTGCGGCTGGTGGCTGCAGCGCAATGGCATTACCGATTTTCAACTCTTGGAGTTAGAGTTGGTTGCGGGCGGTAATACTCGCTCAGGGCAAAATGCCGTTAGCGCGTTTCCGTGGGGTGCGCACTATTTGCCCCTGCCGGGTACAGATGCCCACTATGTACGCATGCTCTTGGCTGATTTGGGCGCGCTGCAAGGCGATATTAATGCGCTCGCGCCCACCTATGATGAACGTCTTTTAGTGCAAGCACCCGATGAACGTTTGTTTATCAATGGCGCTTGGCAGGAAGGACTCATTCCGCGCGTTGGGATTGGCGCGAGCGCCAAGCGTGAGATTCAGCAATTTGAAGCCTTAATGAACGAGTGGGGTGAACGCAAAGGCGCAGATGGCCGCTATGTGTTTACGATTCCCTCTGCAATGGGTTCTGCAGACCCTGCATTTCTCGTGCTCGATAAAATCACGTTTAAGGATTGGTTGCAGCAGCAGAATTTACGCAGTGACGTTTTGCATTGGTATGTGAGCTACAGTTTGCGCGATGATTTTGGTGCGGGTCAGGATCGCGTATCTGCATGGGCAGGCCTGCACTATTTTTGTTGTCGGCGTGGGCAAGCCGCGAATGCCGAATCAAATAGTGTACTAACCTCGCCACAAGGTAATGGCTGGATTGTTGAGCGTTTAAGTAAAATACTACAACCGCAACTAAAAACGGGTCATACCCTTGTGCGTATAGACGCTCAATTCAATAGCGTGAGCGCAGACGTATACGATAGTGCCACACAAGAAGTTATCCGCATCATTTGCGAACAACTGGTTTGGGCTGCTCCACTTTTCGTATTGCCGCGTGTATGGCCAGCTATGCCCCATATTATTCCGCCAGACTATGCTCCTTGGCTGGTGGCTAACCTCACGGTTAATAATATCGAAGAGCATGAGTTTACCGCTTGGGATAGTGTGATTTATCAAGGTCAGGGGTTGGGTTATGTGGATTCCACCCATCAAACACTACAGTTTCACCGCCCTCAGCGCGTGCTGACTTATTACCACACACTTAGCAACTTAGCTCCTCGCGAAGCCCGGCAGCAGCTATTGGCAAGTTCACATGAAACCTGGACTACTCAGATTTTTGCAGATCTCCGCAAGGCTCATCCGCACTTGGAAAAGCAGTGCAGTGCCATTGATCTTTGGCGTTGGCCACATGCTATGGCAATACCTGTCCCGGGCTTCCGCAGTAGCCTTTTGAGCCGCCAGCAAACGTTGCATCCGCGCATTCAGGTTGCCCATAGTGATTTATCGGGGGTTTCCTTGTTTGAAGAAGCGCAATATTGGGGAGTCAAAGCTGCCCAAAAAATAATCGCAACCTAAATCACATCTATTTTTAGGGGGTATGGCTGGTGGATACTCTGCAATTACTTCACAATTCGCGCCCCAAACCTGTTATCGCTTAATTTACATCATGACCACAGACGACGATTTTTTCCGCCAGCAAATGAAAGGCGTTAAGCCGATTAAAGCCGAGGTCAAGGTTGATCTTGCCAAGCAACATCAAGACAAAACCAATGCTGAAAAGCGCCGCTTGGCGGCGACAGCGGAATTAGAAAAAGACAAAAACTTTCTCTCTGGCGAATACATTGAACCGGTTGACCCGCTCGCTGTTTTAGAATTTAAGCGCGATGGGGTACAGACCGGCGTTTACCGCAATTTGCGTTTGGGGAAATACCAAATTGATGCGCGTTTGGATTTGCACCATATGACGGTTGATCAAGCGCGCAATGCGGTCTATCAGTTTATTCATGATTGCATGAAACACGATATTCGCTGCGCACTTATCACCCACGGCAAAGGCGAAGGCCGCAGTTTGCCTGCACAATTAAAAAGTTGTTTGAATCACTGGCTCCCGCAATTTGATCCTGTCTTAGCATTCCACTCTGCGCAAAAGCATCATGGATGGGTGGGTGCGACTTATGTGTTGTTGAAGAAGTCTGAGAAAAAGAAATTGGAGACCTGGGAACTGCATAATAAAAAATAGGGCTGCGCTTATTCACAGCCCCATAAACATATTAAGGACGTTAAAGCAGAAGACACAATGGAAGATCGCCTCTGTGCCTTCACTTATTCCTTTTGCTTTATAAACTTAACGTTTTTTGGTGAAGTGCCAGAACTAAGTCTTGTTGAGTGCATTTGAGACAGCAGCCATTGGCCGTTAATTTTTTCTAAAACTGCACTTTCAAGCCAAATGACATCTTCACTGGTGTGTTTGTTATTAAAGTTTGCTTTGTTCCAGTAATTAACAATAGCGATGTCATATTTTATTTCCAGCTTGATAATACTGAAGTAATTTGTCCTTACATATTCTGATGGTGAAACCACTTTAATAAGGTCGTCAATTGACCAAACCTCACCGTGTTCCAGCAATACAAATGAATCAGTAACAGTTCCCCTCATTCCTTGGTGATCAAATTTTGACATTGCTGTAAAAAGCTTATTAATGGTTAGAAATGCGTGATCTTTTTCATTCGCATGGCAATTACTTGCAGCCATGAGTGACAACAGAAGTACAAATATTATTCTATTCATTTACCTAATTCCTAGTTAAAAAATAACAGCTTATTAAAACTGTTAAGACTATTGCACGTGTTTAATGGTGTTTAAAATCCAATTGAGTTGATTGTCTTCACCCGCTTTGTAGCTGTTCCATTCAAGCGGAATTAACACATCAGGCTGTACGCCTGCGCTGGGTTTATCTTGAAAACGATAGAGTCGTTTTGAGTGCATAACTTTCCAGCCAGAGTGCGGTAATAGAAATGTATCTGCATCTTGATAGCCAACCGGGTTTGCGCCAGTGGGTTCCCCAACTAAAGTCGCATTCAGTAGTTGACGATATTGCGCGGCATTACTCATGGCGGCAGAAAAAGTTTTTCTTCCCGTTAACACGTAAATACCATCGCGCCAATTCAGGTTGTCAACCATGATAAGTGCCCACGCGAGATGAAGCCCAACAAAAAAATCGCCACCGCCGTTATTGCGTAAATCAATAATCACATTGCGGGTTTTTTTATCGCGCAATAGTGCAGTCAGATCCTCGGCAAAACTGTTCATTTCGAAGAAGCTCGGGTAATGATGGAAATCAAGGTAGACAGTTTGGCCATTATTGCTGAGCAATAACGCTATATCTTCGTTGGATATTTTGTGTTTTGTAAAATTTGCAGGCTGGGCCAGTTTGAGTGAACTCAGGTTATGTTTAGCAAATTGCGCTGAGCTTAGGCTTTTTAAAGTGACGTTTTGGAGTTTCCCATCGGGTAGCTTAAAAGTGAACTTGGTTTGCTCTAGGCTTTTGCTGATGTTTAATCCCTGCAGTACTTCTGCCACCCTAATGGTTTCAATAAGCCGTTGTTGTTCTGATTGAGCATTCTCAACGCCTTGGAGTATTGGGGTGATTAGGGGGAGTAACTGAGCGATGGGCACATCTTCAATTGCAACAAGTATTGCGCCCAGTAAATGTTGATGTTGTTGCGTTATGCCAATAAGGCGGAGTTCGTTACCAAACATACGCAAATCCAACGGGTAGCAATAATGCTCCCCGCCCCAGTACGCAAATTGTGTGTGCCCATCGCCCACTTGTTTAATTAATCGCATTAACTCAATTCGCAGGCTTGTTTCTGTGTGTGAGGGTAATTGTTGTTTAATGCGCGCTACTTCTTTACTAAAAAAGTCGGCGCTTATTTGGTGATATAGGTGAATGTGGCGTTTCTCGAGTTCCCGCTGCATAACATCTATGTCTTCGCGCCAATGTTTAATTTGTTGGGCGTTTAGCGCATTCGTTTTAAGGGAGTGGGAATTGGCGAAAGAAGAGGTTGGTACAAGGCTGGCAATTGCGCTGTATAAAAAAATTAGCAGTGTGAGATGAAGTGATTTCATGGTGTACTCCGATAAATATAGGGAGTCACCATTTTCAAATTTTTATGGGCAGCTTTCGTCCCAAATCATGATTCTGCACTCGACCTATGTGCTTCAGACTCAGATTTTTTTCCAAATTGGCTGGGGGTTAGCCCCGTCTGCTTTTTGAAAACAGCATTGAAGGTTGATTTGGAACTGAACCCCACAGTATAGGCGAGGTCGAGTAGAGAGCGGGGTTGCCCTTGGGTTAAGAGTGTACAAGCAGCGTCCACTCTTAGTTGGTTGATGTATTCTGAAAAGTTTTTTTGCGCGCCCTGATTAATGGCCCATGATAAGGTTTTTTCTTGCATACCCGTTGCTGTGGCGAGATCGCGAAGACTAAATCTGGGTTGCTGATAAAGCTCGCCGGTACGAATAATCGCATCAACTTCTTGAAATAGAGAGTTGGCTGTTGGATCGACAGTCGTTTGTGTTGGTGGGATTTCAGCGAGAAATTCAAACTGGTTAAATTGCGTAAACGCTAGCGGTTGTCGTGTGGCCATAATGACCAGATAACTCACAAGACCTGCGTAAATACCGGTATTTAAAAAGTACCAAAGCCGCAAGGTTTCAATCGGTGCGAATGGCTGAAGGTTAAGCCGAACCAAGTCTTGCACCATCATAATCAGAAACAAAATGATTAGCTGAGTCATCCAATGAATTGAAATATCTTGCGCATTCGAGCAGGCTTGTACCGTGACTCTGTGATAGCGTTTAATCAAGCGTAGCGCAAACGATAAGTAAATAACTTGGCTCAGGCTGCCTAATCCAATGATAGTTTGTGGCCAATAAGTAAACGGCAATGCCAGCAGCATGGGCAACCAATGGATCAATATTGTTTTGCGGTGCGGCGCTTCGCCATACACAAGCTGACGGCAAAACCAATAAAAGGCGGGGCCGCAACCCAGTGTAAAAATAGGTGTAATCAGATAGGCGTTAGGTGAAAAACCTGTTTCTTCAATGAGATTAAATATCAGCGATAACACAACTAGGAGTAAAATAATACGTAAACTGCTGACATATGATTTCTGGTCAACCAATATCAACCCAAATAATGCAATAGCAAGGTAAATGATATGAATCAGGTTGACTGGGTAGAGCGTAATCGGGTTGATCAGGTTTTCCATTGCGATATTTTCCCGTAGGTTTAATCAGACTTTGACTTAACGGGGTTAATTATTCATCAATCTCATCCACATCAACTTGCCCTGACCAACGCAAACTGATGTGCGACCAACACATACCTACTGCTAGCAGTAGCGCTAGTAAAATTTCTACGACCCAAGCGACGGCAGAGGTGTTGTGAATGTCCAGAATTTTCCAATAAATAAATAGCCAAATTAGGCATCCAAACAATGCGCTTGCTAACAAGATACCTGCAACACCTAAAGAGTTAATGGTCGCTTTACTATAAATCGCCCAGCCGATAATAAGTACCAATCCAGCGATGGCAATGTAAGGTGTGATGGAATGTATGTTGGTATGAACCCAATGGAAGTATGAGTAACCACTTGGGTTGTAGCTTAGTAAGACAAGCAATAGTGAAAATAGAAAACGTAAAGCAATTCCAGAACGGGTGAGTCGCATGATGGGTTCTCTTTACTGGTTAAAATATCTTTTCTGATAACGCTTAATCTGTGCATGAAATGTCTTACAGCGTTTTGTCTGGGTGCGCCAAATGAATATGGAAGCAACTTAAACCCTCATGGGTATGCTCATAAGAAATTAATGCCTGATTGCTTTCGCATAATTCTTTGCAAATATATAAGCCCAAGCCTGAGCCGGTATTTTCTGTGGTGAAAAACGGCTCAAATAAGTGGGCAAGATTTTCTTTGCTAATGCCATCGCCAAAATCAATCACTTTAATATAGGGCTGTTGCGTGCTGGTATCTGTGCCGGCTTCTAGTACCAGATTTGGGCAGTGTGCCGGTGGGTGGCTGTAGCGCAAACCGTTATCGCATAAGTTGGTGAGCACTTGCTGTAACTGGCCAAGGTCAAATTTGGCTTGAATAGGGTCGGCGGCTATGCAATCAATAAAGGGTTTGTCTTTACTGCTTTTGCCTGCGGAATAGTCGCTAATAAATTTAGGCAGCCACTCATCCAAACGAATGGTTTGTGGTGTGGAAATACGGCGACGCGAGAGCTGCAAAATGTTTTCGATAATTTGATTTACGCGTTGGGTGTGTGAGCCAATAATTTCCACCAAACGTTTATCGGCAGGCGGCAAGCTGCTGTCTTCAGATAACAATTGACTCGCGTGGCTAATTGCCGCTAAAGGGTTGCGAATTTCGTGGGCAATACTGGCGGTTAATCGGCCCAGCGATGCCAATTTTAATTGCTGGGCTTGTTGGGTAATGGCACGATTATCTTCTAGGAAAATAAGCGTGTGTGTATTCTGGTCTTGGTCGAGCTTGGCAAAATTGACTTTTACTTCATCATTGCTGTCACTATCGGCATGCAAAATGGGCGATGGGTTTTTTTTGGTTTTTTGCCAGTGTTCAACTTTTTCTTGTAACTCGGGCGAGCCACTCAGTTGCGGTGAATTGTTATTGCCTAACCCTAGTAGCTTGGATGCAGCGTCATTGAACATGGTGATTTGATTGTTTTTATCCAGCACCATAATACCGGTGCGCATGCGCTCTACAATTTGTTGTGCCAGTTTTTGAATATGCGCTGCGTGGCTGGCTTGTGATAGTGCCTCTTGGTTGCTGACCAGAATTTTTTTGGTGAGGTATTGAAAGATAATGGCGCTAATAAAAATCAATGCGCCTAACACACCCGCCGAGAAAAATGCATTGGAATTGTTGGGCAGGGTACCGGTAAGCGCGCGATAAACCGTTTCAGAAATAACCGCAAGACTGGCTAGCGCTGCTACAAAAAACGCAATTTGCCCGCGCAATAACATACCACCTGCTGCGGCCGCTACCAGCAGTAAATAACCGAGTGCATTGGCCGCGCCACCGCTGCTGTGCATTAATAGAACGACGGCGGCAATTTCAATAATGAACAGGCTGAATAACAGTTTTTGTGAGGGTAAAAAGCGCACTCGCCATAACAGTATCAGGGTGCTGATATTGAAAATCGTATAGCCCACTGAAGCGTAAAGAAAGAGTTCAGGGTTATCGGTGCCCAGTACATTGGGGGTTAGTTTCCCTTGAAACATAATCAAGAGGACTAAGCTGAGCAGGGTGCGATAAGAGGTGTAGACTCGCAGTAATTCAAAAGGATTGTAGTGGGTAGAAATAGGGGTAAATGATTTCATGTTGGCCGATGCTTATTGTAAATGTGTCGTTTTCGTAAGGTATTAGTGCGTAGTTTAGGTTTACTTAAAATCTGAAAAAGTCACGCTTTTGCGCTGGTTTACCTTTGCGTATAGTGGCGGATTAGCTGACAATGCGCGCTCTTTTTTACGCTCTCCTTGGTTGAGCGCTGCGTTTAACAAGGTGCGCTAGTTTACGCTGGTTTGTGGCCATCTTAACTATCCTTCTTCACAGTGACGCTATTTTTTAAATTTCTCCGTACATATTTAGAGATCATCCGCTCATGCCCTCACTCACTATCGCCTTGGCGCAATTGAATACTTATGTTGGCGACATCCCTGGAAATACCCAAAAAGTCATTCAATTTGCCACTCGCGCCGCCGCTGAGCTGGCTGCTGATGTGGTTATTTTCCCCGAGTTGACCTTAACCGGCTACCCGCCAGAAGATTTGTTGCTGCGCCCGAGTTTGGATTTACGGATTGAGCGCGCACTGGGTGAGATTAAGGCCGCTAGGTTACCTTTGGCGGTGATTGTGGGCTATCCCAAACGCATCGACGGCACGTTGTTCAATATGGCGGGGGTGATTCAAGCGGGCGAGTTGATTGCAGAATATGCCAAACAGTGTTTGCCAAATTACCAAGTGTTCGATGAGAAACGCTACTTTGCTGCTGGCGATCAAGCCTGTGTGTTCGAGCTAAAAGGCGTGCCCACCGCGCTCACCATTTGCGAAGATATTTGGCATGCCGCACCCATGGCGCAGGCCAAGGCGGCCGGTGCGAAGCTTATGCTTAATCTAAATGCCTCGCCTTACCACCAAGGTAAACAGGCTGAGCGCGAAGCGATTGTTGCCGCGCGTGCGCAAGAAGGTGCCATGCCGGTGGTCTATGTAAACCTTGTGGGCGGGCAGGATGAGCTGGTGTTCGACGGCGGTTCAGTCGTAGTGGATGCCCAAGGTCAAACCCAATTCCGCGCACCGGCTTATCAAGAAGATGTGTTTCTTGCCAAGCTGGATGTTAATCAACACGCGGTAAGCGTACCCGCGCAAAATCTCACCACTATTCCTAGTAATCACGACGCTGTCTACCAAGCCTTGGTGTTGGGGATGCGCGATTACGTTAATAAAAACCGCTTTAAAGGTGTGGTGCTGGGCTTGTCGGGCGGAATAGATTCGGCCTTAACCCTAGCGATGGCGGTTGATGCTTTGGGCGCAGATCGCGTTGAAGCGGTCATGATGCCATTTCTGTATACCTCAGATTTAAGTAAAGACGATGCCGCTGAACAGGCGCGCCGTATGAACGTGAAATACAGTTCCATCAGTATTGAACCCATGTACAACGCCTTTATGGCGCAGCTTGCGGGCGAGTTTGTGGGCCTAAAGCGCGATACCACAGAAGAGAATTTACAAGCGCGTTGTCGCGGTGTGCTCTTAATGGCCATTTCCAACAAGAAAGGCTATTTGGTGTTAACCACTGGCAACAAAAGCGAAATGGCCGTGGGTTACTCCACGCTTTATGGCGATATGGCAGGTGGTTTTGATGCGCTGAAAGATGTACCTAAAACGCTCGTATTCGCGCTCGCTAAATATCGGAATACGCTAGGCGAAGAAGTTATCCCAGAAACCGTTATTACCCGCCCACCATCTGCCGAGTTGGCTCCAGATCAAAAAGACGAAGACAGTTTGCCGCCCTACGATATTCTCGATCAGATTCTCGCCTTGTACGTAGAACAGGATTTTAGTGCGGAGGCGATTATCGCCAAAGGTTTTGCGCGCGATCAGGTGGAGCGCGCCGTGCGTTTGGTGGATATCAATGAATACAAGCGCCGCCAAGCACCAATTGGGATACGCATTAGCCAGCGCGGTTTTGGGCGGGATCGTAGATACCCGATTACGTCTGGGTGGAAGATGGGTGATTGATAACGGCACCCCCTCCCAGCCTCCCCCTTGAAAAAGGGGAGGGGTAAACTCCCTGCTTACTGAAGTTTAAGGTTTGCGTCAGGAGTAGGGTTTTGGAGTTAGTAAATTGTTGAATCGGAGTAGTTTCAGCTCCTCCCCTTTTTGAAGGGGGAGGCCGGGAGGGGGTTATGCTTTGATCCTCCCTTTTGTGAAGGAGCAGTTACCGAGGGGGTGCTTTTACTTCTTAACTCTAGGTGCCTTCTGATATTCCGCATCGTACAGCTCGCGGGTATCAAAACCGATGGTTTCTTGTTTGGTGAACAAGCCTAGCGTCAGGGTTCCCAAGAGGTTGCGCTCGTGGTTCTCGAAGGCGTAGTCATAGTCAAAATCGCCATTTTTGTTCAGTGCTGGGAAGTTGGGGTAGTTAGTGCGCAGCACGTCTAACACTTCTTTTGAGCGATCTTGCATGCCGAGCAGGTGATAACCCTGTACCATAACGGCCAAGGCATCGGGAGTGGCTGGTGCTTGTGGGTAATTTTCTAGCACATAGCGGCCACGGCTTACGGCTGCAACATAGGCCTGACGTTTGAAATAGTAGTTGGCCACGTGGATTTCGTAGCGCGCCAAGGCATTGCGCAGGAACAACATACGCTTTTTCGCATCGGCAGCATAAGCGCTGTCGGGGAAGCGGTTGAGCAGTTGGGTAAAGTTAGCCAAAGATTCGCGCGCTGCACCTGGGTCGCGCTTGGTCATGTCGGTGGGCATAGCGCGCTCGAACATGCCTTTATCTTTGGTGAATGAGCTCAGGCCCATCATGTAATAGGCATAGTCTACATTGCGGTGTTGTGGGTGCAGGCGAATAAAACGGTTGGCAGTGGCGATAGCTTCATCGGGTTTTTGAAAGCCATAATAGGCGTAGATGAGCTCTAGTTGCCCTTGTTCTGCATAGGCACCAAAGGGGAAGTGCTCCTCCAGTTTTTGCAGATTTTTAATCGCGGTTTCCCATTGTTCGCGCTCTAATTGCTCTTCGGCGGCGGTGTAGAGATCAGCTTCACTGGTAAATTTTTCCTCTTTCTTGTCGCTAGACGAGCAGGCGGTTAGTAGCGCTAAGGCACCGAACAGAGCAAGGGGCAGGAATCGCTTAAGCATAAATAGTTAACTCAAATATTATTGGGTGACAGAGATTTTATCGCCGCATTTTGCATGAGGCAGATTTAAAATAGTGGCGTATTTAAACACAGAGCTTGCCGATACCAAAGCGGCATTCGTTGTTAACCTGAGGTTTTACTCGTAAATGAAAGATGTTTTTGAACTTACCGTGCAAGTGCCATTCTCCATGAGTGGACTGCGCTTCGACCAGGCTGCTTCTGAGTTGTTCCCTGATTTTTCACGTTCGCGCCTACAAAGTTGGATTAAGGACGGGCAGCTCAAAATCAATGGTGTGATTGGCAAACCGAAAGACAAGGTGATTGGCGGTGAAACCCTGGATTTAAACGCTGAATTAGAAGCACAAGGCGATTGGCAGCCAGAAGAAATTCAGTTGGATATCGTCCATGAAGATGACGATCTGCTCATTATTAACAAGCAGGCTGGCTTGGTAGTTCACCCAGCCGCCGGTAACTATACAGGGACTTTGGTGAATGCTTTGCTTAACCATATTCCTGAGCTGATTAACCTGCCACGCGCAGGCATTGTGCATCGCTTGGATAAAGAAACCACCGGTTTGATGGTTGTGGCGAAAACTCTGGAAGCCCATACCGATTTGGTTGCGCAACTGGCTGACCGCACCGTAAGCCGTGAATACGAAGCCGTTGCCGTGGGTGCAATGACGGGCGGTGGCACTGTAAACGCACCTATGGGGCGCCACCCCATTCACCGTAAACTTATGGCGGTTTTGAGCCAAGGCGGCAAGCGCGCTGTGACTCACTACCGCGTTGCTACTCGCTTCCCGCACCACACACATATCAAAGTGAAGCTGGAAACCGGCCGTACTCACCAAATTCGCGTGCATATGGCGCATATTGGTTTTGCTTTGGTTGGCGATAAGACCTACGGCAAGAGCTTTAAAATCCCAAAAGGTGCAAATGCCCATTTAATTGAAGCGCTTAAGGCGTTTCCGCGTCAGGCATTGCATGCGGCCAAGTTGGGTTTGGAGCATCCCGGCACGGGCGAATACACCGAGTGGACTGCGCCAATCCCAGAAGATTTCAAAGGTTTATTGGCTGCGCTTAAAGGTGGTTATGAGCGTGAAGCTAAGGACGAATAATCTAAATCATCATGGATAAGACCCATCACATCCCCCTACACTGGCCTGCACCCGCAAATGTGCGGGCGTGCATTACCACCCGTAAAGGTGGAGTGAGTCTTGCGCCTTATACCAGCAACAATCTGGGTTTGCATGTGGGCGATAACCCTGTTTCCGTTGCGCAAAACCGTGCTGCCTTGTGCGAGCAATTAGCCTTAACGAAAACACCCCAATGGCTTGAACAAATACACGGTGTAAAAGTTGTTGATGCCAAAAGCGATGGTTTGGTGCGCACGGCCGATGGCAGTTTTAGCAAGGAGGTGGGTCAAGCCTGTGTGGTGATGACGGCGGATTGTTTGCCTATTTTGTTATGTGATGAAGCGGGTACGCAGGTAGCGGCCATTCACTGCGGTTGGCGCAGCCTTGCTAAGGGAATTACTGCCCGCGCATTAGAAAAGTTTTCTGGCTCCCCAAAAAAAATTCTCGCCTATTTAGGCCCCGCTATTTCGCAACCGCATTTTGAAGTGGGGGTGGATGTGTTGGAGGCTTTTTTCGAATCAGCACTCACTCCCGCCCATGCTGATGCTATAGCCAACGCCTTTATTTCCGCCCAGCGCCCGCTGCATTTTTATGCGGATATTTACGCGCTTGCACGCGCCGAACTCAACGCACTAGGTGTTACGCAAATTTACGGTGGCGATTATTGCACCTATGCGCAAGCTGACGATTTTTATTCTTATCGCCGCGATAAGGTGACGGGGCGCATGGCCAGTTTAATCTGGCTGGAGTAAGTTCCTCGTGGCTTGTCACGAGGTGTTTTATTTATGCCGCAATAATCTGTCATGATTGTCGGCATAATGTCATTCACTGGCATAAGTGTTGCAATTTCAAATGTAGTTCAAAGATAGCTAAGTCTTTTTTTAATAAGAAATCATTTATCCTACTTAAATCGCCTATTGAAAAATAAACCGGAGAATAAAATGGCTCAAGGCTCGTTCTTAAATGCATTACTGCGCAAAAAAGCAGTTGTTGATGATGTAGATAACCTCGGCTTAAAGCGCTGTTTAAGTGCATTTGATTTAACCTTGATGGGTATAGGTGCAATTATTGGCACCGGGATTTTCGTGCTCACCGGTGTTGCTGCCGCCACGACTTCTGGCCCTGCGGTTGTTTTATCATTCGTGATTGCCGGTTTGGCTTGCGCCTTTGCAGCGCTTGCCTATGCGGAACTCGCCTCAAGTGTGGGCGGCGCAGGTAGTGCTTACGGTTATTCTTACGCGGCTTTTGGTGAATTTATCGCGTGGATTATCGGTTGGGATTTAATTTTGGAATACGGCGTAGCCACAGCGGCGGTGGCCAATGGTTGGGCGGGTTATTTCAATAACGCCTTGCATGCGATTGGTTTAGGATTACCAGATTACCTCACCAAAGGGCCGTTTGCGGTTAATTCCGTTACCGGCTTGCCCGATGGTGGCATTGTTAATTTACCTGCCTTTAGCATTATTTTGCTGTTGATGTTTATGTTGATCGCGGGTGTTAAAGGCAGTGCCAGGCTCAATACGGCTATGGTGTTTGTAAAACTCTTGGCGATTGTCATTTTCTTATCTGTGGGCTTATTCCACATCAACCCAGAAAACTGGAGCCCATTCGTTCCCTTTGGTTGGTTTTCACACGATGAACTCGGCAAGCCCATTGGTATTCTCGCCGGAGCCTCTGTGGTGTTTTTTGCCTATGTTGGGTTTGATGCTGTTTCTACCGCTACAGAAGAAGCCAACAAACCCCAGCGCGATGTTCCCATCGGCATTCTCGCCTCACTGATTTTTTGTACCATCATTTATATTGTGGTGTCGGGCGTACTCACCGGTATGGTTTCTTACAAAGAGCTCAATGTGTCATCGCCGGTTGCCTTTGGTTTGGAGCGCATAGGTGTGAGCTGGGCATCCGCATTGGTTGCAACGGGCGTGATCGCAGGTCTGACTACCGTAATGCTCGTTCTTTACTACGCACTCACGCGCATTCTTACGGCTATGTCACGCGATGGTTTGGTCTCGCCTTTCTTTGCAAGCGTTAACAAGAAAACGCAAACCCCCGTAAAAAACACTGTCATCTGCGGGTTAATCATGGCGGTTATGGCGGGCTTTATTCCGCTGGGTGCACTTGCCGAACTCGTGAATATAGGCACGCTCGCCGCATTCGTTTTAGTGTGTATAGGTGTAATTGTGTTGCGTAAAACTCACCCCAATTTAAAGCGCCCCTTCAAAATGCCCGGTGGTGTTATTTTGCCGGTACTGGGTGTGATTTCTTGCGCCGCGTTAATTGCCTTTTTGCCGTGGCACACCCACTTGCGGTTTGGCTTGTGGTTAGCGGTTGGCTTAGTGATTTATTTTGCCTACGGCATTCATAAGAGCCGGTTGAGAAAATAGTTTTACGCATTCAGTAAATAAGTAAAAAAAGGTGCATCCAAAGCACCTTTTTTTTCGTCTATTCAATCTGTAACTAGAAAAATGTGGCTGCCCGTATTTTGATAAAGAAGGAACATAACATTATGCAAAAGAAATTAACGCTGGGTTGGCTTGCCCCTGTGTTGTGGCTGTTTGGCAGCCTTGCCATTCTCTCTGCGATTTATCGTATGTGGATTACAACCGCTGCGTTAACGACGGGTGTTATGCCCACTGACCCCGGTGATGTTCACTATGTTAAGCATATATTGATGATTTCATTGCACATAGTGCCGGGCTTGATATTTTTGGTGCTGGGGCCTTTGCAATTTACGCCGAGCATACGCGCGCATTGGCCCAAGTTTCACCGCTGGTCGGGGCGTGTGTTTATTGCGTCGGGGTTTGTTACTGCGGTAACCGCAATGACGATGAATATGGTGTTTCCACCGGTGGGTGGCTTATTCAAAAGTTTAGCGGTGTATATTTTTAGTATCGCGCAAATAGTGACCTTGATTGTGGCGTTGCGAGCAATTTTACGCAGGGATATAGCGCGGCATCGGGCATGGATGATTCGTGCGTTCGCCATTGGTTTATCCGTATCCACCATGCGAATCTTTTTTATTCCCGTTTTTATTCTTTATGGTATCCCCAACGATTTTACAATTGCGCTGGGTATGTGGATTGGTTTTGTGGTGAATACTTTAGCGGCAGAATTTATTTTATGGCGCGAACGTGTAAAGCGCTCGGTTACGAAAGTTGCATAATGGTTATGCGCAAATTATTTTTGCGCATAATTTCCTAGCTGCGTTTGTCACACTTAAAATCAACTTTTGTAAAACCTTTATGGTGGCCACTCAAATTCTTTGGCAGTGAAGAGTCATCATAATAATCGGCGGCGTAAAACCCGAAACTCCATTGGCTGATAACGGCAATCGAAAATACCAGCAGCGCGGCTGTGGCCAAACCCTTACTTTCAAAAGTATCCATTTATATACTCCTCGCAAGTCATCGTCTGAATTAAAGTCATTAAAAATCCCCAGCCTTAGCTTGGCAATAGTTTAATCTCTAACAAAACGTACTTCTGTAATCAGATTATTTTCAACTTTATAGATCGATATGTATTTGGTTTTTTTGCCCAAGTATTCTAAGGTCTCATGGTTAATAACATAGCTATCGTTTTCAAGTTGGGTATGAATGGTCACATGCACAGCACCCTCTTTAAACATGGGTTCAAAAATAGATTTTAAGTGCTCCTTCCCTTTTGCAAGCGATTTGGTGGGGTAGGTATAGACCTCAACGTTTTCTGCATAGGTTTCCAAAAACGACGTTAGGTCGTGTTTGTTGTAGGCCTCCATTCGCTTATTCACCACAGCGAGTGGTGAGGGTTTGGTATCCGCTGAGAACGCAGGGAGTGCGAGTATGGATAAAGCAAAGAATACCAAGAATGTAGATTTCATGTGTGTTTTCCCTTGAATGAAGATTTGACTATCTGATGAAGGTCAAAGCTTTAGACGGTGCAGAGTGGATATTAGATGCGCGGCCGTTAAAAAGAAGCGGCAATTTTCGCGTAAAGTTCTGTAGCGTTAAGTTGGTTTGCGTAACACTGACAAAAGTCACTGATTTGTCTTATTAATCACTTTCAAAACATCACGCCATTGATTTGGTCTGAGCTTGTCCCCACTCATCATAGGGCTTTTACTTTTCAGCGAATTTTACGTTCCAGACGAGCTTCACTTTCCAGATAAACTTCATTTACAAAATAAGGGTCTTTATATGGCAATGCATCTCCCGGCAATTATCACCTTGTTTTCGCTGCTGCTATTTTTCGCGATCCTTATTTATGTGGGTTATGCGCGCACAAAATATGGCGTGAAAGCGCCAGCAACCACCGGTAACGATAATTTTGAGCGCATCTTTCGCGTGCAAATGAACACCATGGAAAACTTAGTTTTATTTCTGCCTGCGCTTTGGTTGTTTAGTCATTACGTAAGCCCATTGTGGGCAGGACTAGTGGGTGTAGTGTGGTTGGTAGGGCGCGTGGATTACGCATTGAGTTATGCGCGCTCTGCTGCTGCACGGAGCCGTGGCTATGCATTAAGTGCGCTAGCTTTTTTGGTGCTAGCGGTAGGTGCCGTTATAGGTGTTGTGCTACGAATCATGGCCGGTCTTTAGTATTTTTTGTAATTGTTGCTTAGGAATAATTCATGTCTGAATCGCTCACCTTGCCATTGTCTAAAAAGTTGAGCCCCTTGCTGGGCTTGTTGCCTTTTTTAAAGCCCTACTGGTTGCGATGGATTTGGACATTCATTGCCTTGGCGATTGCCGCAGGCACAACACTGACCTTACCGGTGGTGTTTCGCTATTTAATTGACTCGGGTTTTTCATCGGGGCAAACCGAGCACCTCAATCGCTATTTTATTCTGCTCTTTGGCTTGTCGATTATTTTGGCAGTGGCGACTGCGCTGCGGTTTTATTTTGTGTCTTGGTTGGGCGAGCGGGTCACGGCCGATATTCGTAGCGCTATTTATTCGCACATTTTGCGCATGAGCCCGCAATTTTTTGAAATCACCAAAACCGGCGAAGTGCTTTCGCGGTTAACCACCGACACCACATTGATTCAAACCGTAGTAGGCACCAGTTTATCTATGGGCTTGCGTAATTTATTTATGCTGCTGGGCGGCATCGCCATGCTTATAGTCACCAGCCCAAAACTGGCGGGTTATATTTTAATTGTACTCATCAGTGTCATTGCGCCCATTTTAATTTTTGGTAGAAAAGTGCGAAAGCTATCGCGCGATAGCCAAGACCGTGTTGCCGATTCCAGTGCACTCGCCGGTGAAATATTAAACGCAATGCCTACTGTGCAATCCTACACACAAGAAGAGCGCGAAACCGTGCGCTTTAATCTTTCTGTGGAAAATGCGTTTAAAACTGCGCTCTCAAGAATTCGCGCGCGTTCAATACTTACCGTTGTGGTAATCGTGTTAATTTTCGGCGCAATTTCATTTGTGTTGTGGCTGGGCGCGCAAGCCGTGCTCGCGGGTAATATGAGTGGCGGGCAATTATCGCAATTTATTATTTATGCCGTAGTCACTGCCGGTGCGATTGGTGCTATTACGGAAGTGTGGGGCGATTTACAGCGCGCTGCGGGTGCAACAGATCGCTTAATGGAACTGCTGAATATTGAATCGCCCGTGGTTGAAACGAGCAAGCCTTTAAGCTTGCCAGCAACCGGCGAAGGTATTGAATTTGATTGCGTAAATTTTTCGTATCCCTCGCGGCCAGATACGCTTGCACTAAAAAACTTCTCGTTAAAAATTCGCCCAGGTGAACAGGTTGCGTTGGTTGGCCCATCGGGTGCGGGTAAAACGACCTTATTTCAATTGTTGTTTCGCTTTTATGATCCGCAATCAGGTGCAGTGCGTTTTAATGGCATTGATTTGCGCGATTTAACTTTTAAAGTCGCGCGCCAGCCATTCAGTGTTGTTTTACAAGAAACGGTAATTTTTGCGGGCAGCGTGTTAGATAATATTCGCTACGGCCACCCCAATGCCACACTTGAGCAAGTGAAAGCTGCGGCAGATATGGCCGCTGCTAGCGAGTTTATTGAAGCCCTGCCGCAAGGTTACGATACATTTTTAGGTGAGCGCGGCGTGCGTTTATCCGGCGGGCAACGTCAACGCATATCAATCGCCCGTGCAATTTTAAGTAATCCCCCGATTTTATTATTAGATGAAGCCACTAGCGCGCTCGATGCCGAAAGCGAACGCCAAGTGCAACAAGCGCTAGATAATGCCGCGCACAATCGTACAACCTTGGTTATTGCGCATCGCTTAGCAACCGTGCAAGCAGCCGATAGAATTGTGGTGATGGAATCTGGGGAAATTGTTGCCGAGGGGACTCACACGCAATTGTTGGTGGAGAGCCCCTTGTATGCGAGGTTAGCTAAGTTGCAGTTTACGGATTGATGGGTGGGGGATATATTTATGTTGGGGTGCAGCGTGCGCAAGCTTACGCCTTACCCGCAACCTACCAAGCTAATTAAAAAGGGAGTCGTGG
>SYDJ01000149.1 GCA_005801205.1 Gammaproteobacteria bacterium | reverse complement strand
TGGCAGAGTGGTTTAATGCACAGGTCTTGAAAACCGGCGTAGGTTTATAGCCTACCCAGGGTTCAAATCCCTGCCCTTCCGCCATATTCAGAAATAAAAAAGGCACCATGAAAATGGTGCCTTTTTTATTTGTACCGCGCAGATTACACTGCCGCCACCAGCATTCTTTATATTGCTAATCATCCACTGCTACGAGCATGAGTTACGATGATTTTTTCACTCGCCATATACGCAGCGCCTTACACATCTCAAGCAAGCGATAGCGCTTATAGGTTTGCGCTCGCGCTGCTCGAAAATGGCCACACACTCTACCGCGTGTTTTTTTATCAAGATGGAGTGCATACCGCCTCATCACTTAACACACCACCGCAAGACGAAATCCATTTCACACATAACTGGCAAGCGCTTGCACAACAACACAATATAGATCTAATTGTGTGCATTGCAGCCGCCTTAAAACGCGGCCTGCTCAACAAGCAAGAAGCCTCTCGCTATGATAAGCCAGCCTTTAATCTTGCTGAGGGATTTGAAATTAGTGGCCTTGGACAATTGGTTGACGCAGCCGTTATATCCGACAGACTGATAACTTTTGGTGGATAGCGATGAATCAAACCCCATCTAAAAAAATACTTTTTATTAGTCGCCATGCGCCTTATGGAACATCGCTAGCTAAAGACGCACTAGACGCTGTTTTATCAAGCTCCGCTTACGATCAACAACTGAGCCTACTCTTTATGGACGATGGGGTCTTTCAGCTGCTAAAGAATCAAGCTTCAGGTGAAATTGCACATAAAAGTTTTTCATCTCTTTTACCTGTATTACCGCTCTATGAAATTAATTCAATTTATGTACACTATGAATCACTAAAGAAACGACAAATAACAATAAATGAACTTGTTTTAGATAGTGTCCAGATTATAGATAGCTCCGCTATCTGCAGTTTACTGGCACAGCAAGATCAACTGCTGAGCTTTTAATATGAGCACGTTACACACAATCAACAAATCACCTTTTTCACATTCAACCCTAGCGTCTTGTTTACAAGTTTGCGGAAAACAGGATGGTATACTTTTATTAGAAGACGGTGTTTTTGGCGCGCTGGCAAGCTCACCTTGCGCTGAAGAGCTAGCAACAATTATTGAGACTGGCGTAAGAGTTTATGCACTTAAAGGCGATGTAAATGCACGCGGTCTTCAAGAAAAAATACGAGCAGGTATTCTTTTAACGGATTACAACGGTTTTGTGCAGCTCAGCATTGAACATAAGTGCGTTCAAAGTTGGTACTAAGATGCAATTAACAGTAAATGGCCGAACTATAGAACTGGATAAAGAAGGGTTTTTAGTTAACCTAGATGACTGGGATGCAGATGCAGCAAATATGATTGCGTTGAACGATCAGATTCACTTAACGGAAGCGCACTGGGAAATTATTAACTTAGCGCGGGAATTTTATCAAACTTTTCAAATTTCACCCTCCATGCGCGCGCTAGTAAAACGGACTGGACAAGTTTTGGGGGCAGAAAAAGGTAGAAGCATTTACTTATTGCAGTTGTTTCCAGTCAGCCCCGCAAGATTCGCATGTAAAATTGCAGGGCTACCCAAACCAGCTAATTGCCTTTAATTAAATTAAGCAGCATCAATCGATTTAATAGTGCCTTTTGGCAGCACAGCATGTACGGCTACTTTTTGAAACTTCAATTCAATGTTATTGCCAGTTTCAACCACTACGTAATTGTCATCAACCTTCACAATCTTTCCTAGCAAACCACTGGTTAATACTATCTCATCCCCCTTAGTTAGCGCGCTAACTAAATTTTGATGTTCTTTTTGACGTTTACGCTGGGGGCGAATGATAAAGAAATACATGAAGGCAAACATGCCGACCATCATTATTAAGAAAACGGGATCACCAAAACCAGCAGGTTGGGTTGGGGCGGCGGTTTGCGCTACGGCAGAAGAAACGAAAAAACTCATTGAGAACTCCTAACAATTAAAAAGCGCTAACTCTACCCGTTTTGCAAAGGGCAAGCAATTAGCGCTTAGGTTAAGAGAAAAGCGCGGAAGGGGTTAAGCGTAGTCTCTAAACAGCTTCCGAAACACACTAGGAGATAAGCCAGTCCAGCGTTTGAATGCATTAGTGAAGCTAGTTCGGTCAGAAAAATCCAACGCTTTTGAGACCAAATCCACACTCATATGATCATCAATTAAATATTTAATTGCATAGTGAAAGCGGACATCATCACGCAATTGCGCGAAGTTGGCATCTTGCTGCTGAAGGCGACGCTGCAAGGTACGTTTTGAGAGACCTATATCACCTGCAATTCTATCAATCGATAAATCGGAATGGCCTACTCTGGCATGTAACGCGTTAACAACACGCGCAGAGACGCCCTCACAATGAGGAATCCTAGCCAAGGAAAGATATTCTTCATATGAACGAACATCTGACCGACTGAATTCACCTTCAAGCGAGGTGGTTTCGTTTCTATAGTTGCGCTGTAGCTGAATCATTCGGCCTCTCCTTACGCCATCAGGCATTGGTGGTAAAAAATTGCGAACGGGGCAAACCTATGAAATAGATAATCTTGTGCATCAAGGCATACCTTTGCTCTTGGTGTGATTATAGTCAATAAAATTCATGCGCCATTAAATAAGTACGAAAAACACCCAAGCACTCACAAAAGTTGTGATTCATATATCATAATGATTTAACTAATACCTTTGATATAAGCAATCAGATCATCATTGTGAGTCTTAGTGTTCACTTTTTCAAGCACCTTAACCAAATGACCAGCCTCATCAATAATAAAAGTGGTGCGAATTATCCCCATAAATTCACGCCCCATAAACTTCTTGAGCCCCCAAACACCGTAGGCACCTGCTACCGCGTGATCCTCATCGGACAACAAATCAAATGAAAGATCATATTTATCATGAAACTTTTTCAGCTTCACAGGAGCATCAGGGCTTAGGCCTAAAACAACGGTATTCAGTGCTTTAAATTCGGAGGTGTAATCGCGAATACCGCAGGCTTGAACAGTGCACCCCGGTGTAGACGCCTTGGGATAAAAATAAACGACAACTTTACTTTTTCCTTTAAACGCCTTTAGCTCCACACGTTCGCCACGCTGATTGAGCAATGAAAAGTTAGGCGCTAGATTTCCAAGCTTAGGAAAGGACATTAAATGTTAACCCTCGAATTGATTGTCATCACTTAGAAAACTGAAGAGCGCATCTTTTTCTTCGGTTGTGACCGACTCATTAAGTTGCGCTGTCACTAACTCTGGATGCGCCACTTGATTACGGCCATTATGCTTTGCCTTATACAGCCAAGAGTCCACACGATGAATAAATGCTTCGCTGCTTTCACTATTAGATGATGCAAATTGATCAACACCCAAGCTTGCCGTGATAGTGATGGGGTACTGGCCTTCCATTTTAAGCGGTGTAGTCGCGATCATTTCACACAAACGATCCGCAACATTTACCGCCTGACGTAAATCCGTATTGGGTAGCAAAATCACAAATTCTTCACCGCCAAAGCGACAAGGATAATCCAACTTACGCACGGTAACTTTAATTAAAGTTGCGATATGTACCAAGGCATGATTACCTAACTCATGCCCCCATTGATCATTAAATTTTTTAAAATGATCAATATCCAACACGATCATCGACAAGGGTTGAGTACCGCGCCGAGTACGCTCCATTTCAAGTGCCAATGTTTCAGTAAAAAAACGGAAATTAAATAAGCCGGTAAGCGCGTCAGTTCGCACCATCTCAGTTAAAGCATCAACCGTCTTACGTAACTCAACGATTTCACCCAAGAAATGGCAAGCGCCATCACCGCGAGGACAATTCAATTCTGGAACATCTTTTCCGGTAGTTACTGTTTCCATGTCAATTGAAAACCAAAAAAATTATTAATAGCATTGATTATAGCGACAAAAACCATTTATGCCTGCAGGAGAACACCTTCTGGTAATTGCATTGTGATGCAATGAAGGCTGCCGCCGCGCTCTATCAAGCTTAAGCAGGGAATACCGAAAATTTCATATCCTGGAAAAGCGTGTGAAACAACATCAAGTGCATCTTCATCGCTAAGGGAGTCATAAATGGGCACTAAAACTGCCTCATTAACAATTAAAAAATTGGCATAGGTTGCTGGTAGACGTTGATCAGTATCGTTGTATTTTGCGCCTGGCCAAGGGAGTGGCAGCAAACGATAGGCCTGACCATCTGCATTTGTCATAGCCGCCAACTCTTGTTCCATATTTTTTAATGCTTGGTAGTGTTCGTCAGTTTCATCGTCACAGGCAGTATAGACAATGGTGTTATTCGGGCAAATTCTTGCGAGAACATCAATATGTCCATCGGTGTCATCACCTGCTAAATAGCCTGAGTGCAGCCAATTAATTTTTTGTATGCCCAAAGATGTTTTTAATTGTTGTTCTATTTGGTCTTTTGATAAATGTGGATTGCGATTTATATTTAAAAGGCAAGATGCGGTAGTCAGCAAGGTGCCCTGCCCGTCCGTTTCTATTGAACCGCCTTCCAACACGAAATCAATTGATTCAAAATCAGCCGAGGGAAAGGCTCCAAGCGCTTGCATTTTTGTTGACACTTGATTATCTAAATCAAACGCATATTTTCCGCCCCAAGCATTAAATTCAAAACTTAGCAGCTTCATACCCGCATCAGTTTGAACCGTGATGGGGCCAAAATCACGCACCCAAGTATCATTGGAATCTACAGGATAAAAATAAACATACTCTAAAGGAATTTCCATTGCAGCTAAGCGCTCACGAACTTCAGATATGGCAGCTTCAGGAAGCGCAATAACCACATCGGCATAATCGCAGATAACAGATACTAAAGCCTCATACAACTGGATCATATCCTCCAACTGCCAATCCCACGGTGTATTTTTATGGGGCCAAGCTAAGAAAATGGCATCTTGTGGTTCCCACTCGGCGGGGAGACGTTGATTAGTCATTGTGAAGCAGCCTCAAGTTGAAAAACCTGATTATAACGAAGACCTTGCCCAATGACATAAATGAATTACTGGCTGGAAATAGTTTCTTGCGCGGGCAGCACAATTATATTCTCACCAACTGTTTTTTGAAGCTTAACGGCCTGTTCCGCCAAAGGCCCAACTTGCACTATCACTGCAAGATTGCGAACAGAAATTGAGTCCATATTATTCAGGCTAATGTGCATATTCAGGTAATAGCGACCATTAGTCATTGCCGCAAGCGAGACAGGGATTTTTATCGGGGCAGAGCTATCGAACTTGATAACGTGAGGGGTACTTGTATTTTTTAGGCTCAACCCTTGTGATGGGAAAAACTCAATAATCAGCTCACCACTGGATTCCATAGTTTCTAACACAATATCGGTATGCGCCAGTTCATTTGCCATTATGGCTATCAGCGCATTTGACACCAACTTAATATCCGCACCAGGCTTCGCTGTTTTTGTGGATTGAATAGATTTGATAGGTGTAGGAAATTCAGTTACCGATTTTTCCATGCAACCCAATAATGCTGCAATAGCAAGTAGCGAAAGCCCGGATTTTATACAAAAGTATAAAGCATACATAATTAAACCTTGCCTTAATTGGCTGCGATACGAACGTTAAAACAAGTCATATTTTCATCGGTATTATCGCTATCGTGATTATTAAGATCATAAACCTCCAGCACATAATTACCTCGAGGTATATTTAAATTGCCGATCACATTATCGTTCAAGGTGTTTTCTACATAAGTGATAGCACGACCTTTTTGATAAAGGATAAACTCAGGCTTCGATATAATATTCGCCCCACCCGATTTATTAGCACGAATATTGTAAACACCGGTCTGAGAGATATTCAGCTTTAAAAATTGTGAGTTACCGAGCTTGTTGTGCTTTCCATAATCGGCAGTACTACACACATTAATGGCAGCACCATTCACAATCAAGGTTTTGTAGACTGGTAGGGTTATACTCAGACCACCATTGTTTGACTCATCACTTGCATATTCATCTGTGCCAAAAATATTCTGTTCTTGCATCAAGCTTGAAAACATTGATGCATGCTCAGGAAATTGGTTTGTTAATTGGGATTGAAATAAGAAAATACTGGTAAAGGCTTCACTAGCAGAATATTTCGTATTATTTAAAACATTAAAGATTGGCAAAAAATCATTAGCTGTTTTATTAATATTACTCGCGTAGTAATTATATAAAATAGAACCTATAGAGCCCTCGCTAAAATAGCCCTTATTGAGTCGATTTTTTCTACCAATACTAAACGTAAATCCAGATGATTGCCCTATTCCTGACGCATCCGCATAGTTGATCTTATCAATCATCATTCCCGAAAATGCATTAGCAAAACCTTCAGACATCGCAACCCGAAAATCCAAAAGCTGACCGTCGGAATGATCCCCGCCAATACTATCTGAGCGAAACAGCTCGTCTTCTATGTAATGGCCCCATTCATGCAGTAACACATGGGGATCATATTCATCGGTATCATTATTGGCATCACCAAGAATATAAATAGCAGATCCATCATAAAAACTAGTCCCAATTTCCCCCTTAGTAATATCGCCATCAGCCGCTGAGTTTTTAGTGCTCCAGCGCAACTCAAGTGGACTTAGGCCTTGTTTATTTCCTGCAGCAATAATTCGGTTTAAGCCCACATAAATACTGTCCAGAACAGAAAAAGGAGCAGCAGCTCTTGGGGCGGCATAGCCAGTACCATCCCAACCTGAACTTGCATGCAAATTTCTTTTTGCACTCTGTGTCGTTGTCGCAACTAAGGCACCTTCAAGTACATAAAGTGCATTATTTGAAGTGTTATCAGTAACTTTAAAATCCCAAGTGGGCGCGGTTACATTGAGTAATTGAGCTTTTACTCGCACCTTAATGAGCAAGTTTTTCTGTGTGATAAAAGAATAGCTACCGTCATTTGCGGTAGCGGTCGAAGCTTTAATCTGACCCGATTCGTCTACCAACTCAACTACAGCTCCACGTACCGGGCGCGGTTCTACTTTCGAATAATTTAAACCTACATTATTTGTATTATGGGGAATATGGTCATAGGTGATTATGCCGCTTAATACGATTGAATCCGCGGAACTAGAAGATGAGACGCTTGAATTAGCGGATGAAAAGCTAGCCAATGAAAACGCAGCATTTGAACTGAGCGAGCTAGAACCCAGAGCACCTGAGGTGGAGTTAGAAAAAGTTTGGTTATTCCCGCCGCCACCGCCACAAGCTACCAAAATCAGAGTAACGCATACACATTTTATGCATACAAGGCAAAATCGCTTTGAATATACCGCCAAGACTCCCCGCATGCGCACCCCTCAGTATGTGTATAACAAATGTAGAGCAAAATTCAACCTAATGAATATAGCTTAATAAACCAGCCTAGTCTTTTTGGCTTAATACATGGATATACCGCCCCAACAATTGGTAGGGCTGTTTACGCGAAAATTCGAGTTCTAGTTCTATAACACTCTGCGGATCACGCTCGCGATGCTCTTGATTGAAAATGTAATCATGAAAGACACGAATTCCACTGGTAGCGAGTCTAGACATGGGTAATTGACTTAGCCACTCAAACACCTGTTCGGGGTATAGCGGATTAATCGGTGTGAGACTGCCGCGAGAACCGCCAAAATCCTGTTGCTGTATTTTTTTGAAGTTAGTGCGCAATAAATTTTTATAAATCAAAGAATGCAAATTATAAAATGTTAAGGATAAATAGCCATGTGGCTTGATATAAACCATTAACTCCGTTAACAATTCCGATGGATTAGCAACCCACTCCATTACCGCATGACACAAAACCACATCAAACTCGCGAGCACCTTCATCGAGATGTTGTGACAAATCTTGAATTGCGCAATGAATTAACTGCACCCTATTCTCTAAACCCTTCGCAATAACTTCTTGCTCAGCCAGCTTTAACATTTCGGCCGAAATATCGCAAATAACAACGGAATGCCCTGCCTGCGCGAACGTCAAAGAAAACTGCGCTTGACCACCGCCTGCATCTAATATCCTTAAGGGGTTCGACGATTGCTGCTCACCAAATGGAGCTACTGAAAAATGCTCACAAAAATCGCGCTCAAGTACGGCCAAGCGAATTTCACCTTTTAAACCACCATAAATGTTTTTTTGGAAGCGCTGCGCAAGGTCGTCAAAATTTCGATCTTGATTGATAGGTTGTTTGGCCATATTAAGCTTTCTTAAAACGTTGTTTATTTTTTTCAATTTTGGTATGTATCGCATTGGCCATATTAATATCCAACTGTGCGCACAATTCCGTTAAATACATAATCACATCGGCTATTTCATCAGCTACTTGTGATTTTTGCTGCGAATCTAACATCCTAGACTCTTCCGCCGTAAGCCATTGAAACTCAGCCAACAACTCGCTTGCCTCTACCGAAACTGCAGCGGCCAGATTCTTAGGCGTGTGGTATGATTGCCAACCATTAATCATCGCAAGCGCACGAAACTCGCGGTTAATAATGGCGATATTCAATAGCTGCTCTGCTTGCGCATTTGGTTTCATTTCTAACATTTGGCTTCTCTGCATGACCGCGAAAATTTGGTGGGTGTACATGATTCGTAGCAACGATGGTCAATTGTACACTGGCATCACAACAGATATCCAAAGGCGCTGGCAGGAACACAACAGCGGCAAAGGTGGTGCACGCTATTTTCGCGCGCGCAGACCAGAAAGTCTGTGCCTTACCGAACAATACCCAGACCGCAGTAGTGCTAGTAAGCGTGAGGCTGAAATTAAAAAAATGCCCAAAACACGTAAAGAGGCTTTAGTAGGAAATCATCAACTGAATATGGAGGTTCCATTACTCATAGAGTCACTGCCATTAGGGTCGCCAACAATAAGGTCAACACCCGCATGACAAAGCGTGAAATCTGTAGAGTCTGCATCCGGCCCCTCAAAACCTGCATCTGTAAACACATTCAACCTGTGCAAAACCTAGTGTCACTCACTATTTTGCAACACCCGCAAGAAACCCACGAGGTTAAAAATAGTGCGAGATTGTTGAGCCTATGTTTAAAAAACAGCCAAATTGAGACAGGTGAAATCTTTAGCCCACACTTTTTCCGAGATTACCAAGAACAAGGCTTATATGACCTTTTACTCTACCCAGACACACCGGAGGAAAAATCCCTAGGAATAGCTCAACC
Organism: Gammaproteobacteria bacterium; assembly: GCA_005801205.1. Classification (GTDB taxonomy): domain Bacteria; phylum Pseudomonadota; class Gammaproteobacteria; order Pseudomonadales; family Cellvibrionaceae; genus Cellvibrio. The sequence goes on along the minus strand of SYDJ01000149.1, from coordinate 6,288 downwards.
GCCCGCGATTGACCTTACACGCTTATTCTCTGGTGATAATGTGATCAGCGCGGCTACGCATGAGCACAAGCTTCGGCTTTGGGTATTGGATGCCACGTGGCGAAAAAGCCGAAAAATGCTCTACCTCAACCCCGCTTTGCAGGCCATGCCGCGACTGAGCCTGCAAGATTGTCCGCCTTCTATATACAAAATTCGTAAAGCGCATAGTGAAAATCAACTTTCCACCCTGGAAGCAAGTTGTTACGCTTTGCAACGACTAGAACATAATGCTGTAGATTACTCGCCTGTGCTCAACGCCTTCGCGGCCTTTGTGACAGAGCAACAAACTTTTTTGCCTTCATCCTCATAACGGAAACACTATGACTCATTCTGCTTTTGAATTTATTCGCAGCCAAACGATTGATGCTTTAAAAATTCGTGTTGAAGAATATCGCCATAAAAATACCGGCGCACAACACATTCATTTAGCTGCCGATAATCAAGAGAATGTTTTCCTCGTCGCACTGCGCACTGTGCCGCACGATTCTACGGGTGTTGCACATATCCTTGAACATACGGCTTTATGCGGTAGCGAAAAATACCCAGTGCGCGACCCCTTCTTTATGATGGTACGCCGCTCGCTCAATACCTTTATGAATGCATTTACCAGTTCAGATTGGACTGCCTACCCTTTCGCCAGCCAAAATCAAAAAGATTTTAATAACTTACTTGATGTTTATTTAGATGCGGTTTTCTTTTCACGCTTAGACGAATTGGATTTTGCCCAAGAGGGTCACCGTATTGAATTTGCAGAAGCTGACAACCCCAATTCGGATTTAGTCTATAAAGGTGTTGTATTTAATGAAATGAAAGGTGCCATGAGTTCAGTACCTTCACAAATTTGGCACACACTCTGTAAATATTTGTACCCTTCAACAACGTATCATTTTAATAGTGGTGGCGAGCCAGAAGACATTCCAAATTTAAGTTATCAACAATTGAAGAGCTTTTATCGCACTCACTATCACCCGAGCAATGCCATCTTTATGACCTATGGCGATATTTCAGCTGCAACTCACCAAGAAAAATTTGAAGCGCAAGCATTATCACGCTTCGAGAAATTAGACGAAATGATTAGCGTACCCGATGAAAAACGTTACCACGCACCAGTTGCGGTAGAAGAATTTTACCCCGCAGAAGATGATGAAGACCTCGCCAATAAAAATCATGTAGTGCTAGCTTGGTTGCTCGGTAAAACAACTGATTTAGAAGAGAGCCTTGAAGCGCAATTACTCTCTAATATTTTATTAGATAACTCCGCATCACCATTGCAACAAGCATTGGAGACTACCGATTTAGGCCAAGCGCCCTCGCCTTTATGTGGCATGGATGATTCATCTCGTGAAATGGCATTTGTCTGTGGGCTTGAAGGCTGTGCAATTGAAAATGTTAGTCACGTTGAAGAATTAATTTTTGCCACCTTACAAAAAGTGGCCGATGAAGGCGTGCCTTTATCGGAAATTGAAGCTGCATTGCATCAATTAGAACTGCAACAGCGCGAAGTTGGCGGCGATGGCTACCCCTACGGTTTACAGCTTATTTTAACGGGCTTAACCTCTGCAACTCATCGCGGCGACCCTATAGCACTCTTGGATATGGATGCAGCGCTCAGAGGTTTACATGAAAAAATCAAACAGCCAGATTTTATTCAACGTTTGGTAAAAAAATGGTTGCTCGATAACAATCATCGCGTACGTTTGGTTATGAAACCAGATACACAGCTCAACAAACGCGTTCAGCAAGCAGAAATTGATCGTTTAACCAAGTTAAAGGCAGCGCTAACAGAAACCGATAAGCAAGCCATTATTGATCGTGCCAATGCATTGCAAGCGCGTCAATTACAAGTAGATGATGAAAGCATTCTGCCCAAAGTAGGCTTGGAAGATATTCCAGAACATTTACATTACACACCCGGCAGCGAAGAAACATTTAATGGTTACCCGCTACGTTGTTATAACGCCGGTACTAATGGTTTGGTCTATCAACAAATCACCTTCAAAATGCCAGCCCTTAGCGACGCACAGCAAAAGCTCTTACCTTTTTACTGCTCATGCTTAACTGAACTTGCGCTCGGTGAGAAAGATTATTTAGATGTACAGCGCTGGCAAGCTGAAGTAGTCGGTGGTATTCGCGCGTTCAGCAGTATTCGCGGCACGGGTGACGACGTGCAGAAAATTGATGCCTACATTACTGTCTCTGCCAAAGCCTTAAGCCGAAATCAAGTTGCCATGAGCGAGTTAATGCAAGCTACGTTGCAGCAAGTTCGATTTGATGAGCATGATCGTTTGCGCGAATTAATTGCACAAAAACGCGCCCGTGCAGAACAAAGCGTGACGGGCCACGGCCACAGTTTAGCCATGACCTTAGCCAGTGCAGGCATGAGCCCTGCTGCAAAACTCGCGCACCAATTGGGTGGCCTTGCAGGCATTGCAGAATTAAAAAATCTGGATAATACCTTGGATGAAAAGAATAATTTAATTGCCTTTGCCGATGGTCTTGCACACATTCACTCGCTGATGTTGCACTCACCTAAACAATTTTTAATTGTCGGAGAGGGCGAGCACTTAGATATGTATCGCAACAACCTAAGTGCTCTATGGCCAGCTACTGAAACCACTGAAAATTTTACACATTTTGCTATCGCAAACGTAAGCGAGCAAATCAAACAAGCGTGGATCACCAATACGCAAGTTAATTTCTGTGCAAAAGCTTATCCAACAGTACCCGCAGATCATCCCGATGCAGCTGCATTAACCGTATTAGGCGGATTTTTACGCAACGGCTATTTACACCGCGCCATTCGTGAACAAGGCGGTGCCTATGGTGGTGGAGCAAATCAAGACAATACTATCGCTGCGTTTCGTTTTTATTCTTATCGCGACCCGCGTTTAAGTGAGACCTTGGAGGACTTTGATGCATCCTTGCACTGGTTAAAAGAAACTCAGCATAGCGAGCAATCATTGGAAGAGGCCATTTTGGGGGTTATTGGCAGCATTGATAAACCCGGTTCTCCCGCTGGTGAAGCTAAATCCACTTATCAAGCAGAACTCTTTGGCCGCACCCGAGAAAAACGCGAATTATTCCGTAGCCGCGTTGTTAAAGTTAGCTTGGGCGATTTGCAGCGTGTGGCAGATCTTTATTTAAAGCAGGAAGTGGCCAGTATAGGTGTTGTTAGCTACGCCGCCCAAGAAGACAAACTTAAAGCTCTAGGATTGGAGATTCACAACCTCTAGCGACTTGCCACTAACTTCTAGCCGGAAACCGTTAAAGGATAAGGCTCGGTCATAGTCGTTGAAGTGTGATCAAGTCTGCTGTTTTGTGAGCTACATAAGGCTTTATAAAAATGGCGGAAATGAAAAATGGAAAAAAATTACACAATCGGCGATTATGGGAGAATAACCTTAAAATATACTGAGCCTTAGCAATGATGCTAGTCCACCCACTTGAATACAGTGCTACCACGCACCCTGGGCTAAAGCGAGGAAACAATGAAGATTGTTTCCTCAGTGCGCCCAATGCAGATTTGTGGGTAGTAGCCGATGGCATGGGTGGGCATGAAGCGGGTGAAGTGGCAAGCGCTATAGTGCGTGAAACCTTTGAGAATTTTGTACAAAAAGGAATTCCATTCTCTCTCACTGAAGCAATTCAACAATCCCACGAGAGTATTTTAAGCTCTGCAGAAAATGGCATTGGCGCTCGAGGTATGGGTTCTACCGTTGTTGCCTTGCTGAATCAAAATCAACACTATCAAGTAGCATGGGTTGGCGATAGCCGCGCCTATCTTTGGACTCCCGATGAGTACGGCGGTGAACTAACTCGCCTAACTACCGATCACTCCTATGTGCAAATGCTATACGCCTCAGGCGTTATAAGCGCTGCCGATGTAGAAACACATCCGGATAAAAATATCATCACGCAATGTTTAGGCATGCAAGAACTTTCGCACGTTAAAGTCGATGTGGCGCTTGGTCAGTGGCAAAAACATCAATGGATTTTATTGTGCAGTGATGGCTTAACCGATGAATTGAGCGATTCTTCCATTGCTACTATTTTGGAGCACTGCCCAAATACCTTAACGGCCGTTGATCAATTGCTGCACGAAGCGCTAACCAGTGGCGGCCGTGACAATATCACGCTACAAATTATTGAGTCACCGGTTATAAATGAGGTGACAGGAAATCGGTTTTGGCAATGGATTCCTGCCATCACCTCTAATAGAAAAATGGATGCAGTCATTTTTTTAGGCGCTATAACCGCATTATTGGGTTTACTGATTAATACGCTCATATAGCAGACTTAAATACTTTTTTGATTCTTTAGCACAAGACATTCGCACAATATGGCACTACAAATCCCGGGTTATCGCATAATCCGAAAAATAAATCAGGGTGGAATGTCCACCGTTTACCTCGCGATTCAAATGAGCGTGGGGCGCATAGTCGCACTTAAAGTGATGAACCCGAGCCTCACCAGCGACCCTGCATTTAGCGAACGCTTTCAGCGGGAAGCAACCATTGTTGGGCAGCTATCTCACCCTAATATCGTTGCCATTTATGATATTGGGCGCACTCAAGATTTAAATTACATTGCCATGGATTATTTACCTGGCGGCTCTGTTCACGACAAAATGATTCATGGTTTAACCGGCGAAGAAGCCTTAAAAGTTACCAAAGAAATTGCCAATGCACTCGATCATGCCCATGAGAAAGGCTATATCCATCGCGACATAAAACCTGAAAATATTTTATTTCGAGCCGACAATTCTGCAGTACTTTCTGATTTTGGTGTTGCCAAAGGGATAGTCGGCGTTTCGCGTATGACCCATGTGGGCACAGTAGTGGGTACACCTCATTATATGAGCCCCGAGCAAACCCGTGGCGAAACTGTAGATGCACGCTCAGACTTATACAGCCTTGGTGTTGTCTTTTTTGAAATGCTCACCGGCGCTCTGCCTTATCAAGGTGAGGATGCCGTTTCTATTGCACTCAAACATATCAGCGCACCTATTCCAAAACTTCCTCTTCAATATCAAATCTATCAAAAACTCTTAGAGAAATTTTTAGCGAAAGACCCAAGCCAGCGCTTTCAATCTGGCCAAGAAGTCAGCGTTGCCATTGATCAATTGGATGCGGCGAGCAGAACGCCCTATATCACCGATACAGTGCCGGGAAACTTATCGGTAATGGCGCTAATTCGCGCCCTTATCGCGGCGTCAGGCAATGCCATCAGGTGGCGATGGCGCAAATTGATAGATCTGCGCTGGAGCAAAGAGAATGGTTTCTACGCGAAGAAAACATCTAACGACTCTGTATTTGGCAGCGAGGTAGCACCTACTCTGCTTGCAACACGCATACAGCAGCAAACACATATCAACCCACAGCTATTCTTACAGAATAGAAACCTCAATACGATTTTAATTGGGGTTACCCTTAGCATTTTTCTCTGGTGTATTTTGAGTGTTGTTATACACCAACTGTTTGCACAACAAGCTGTCAAATTACCCAGCGCATTACATAAAGCCACAAAAGCAACGGCAAACATATTTGTAACGCCTAAATCACCACCGCCAGCAAAGACCACACAGGCAAGAGTTGCCTCATCAAAAGCATTTGTGTCGGCTAGTGTGCAATCAAGTGCAGTAGCATCACTTGCCGCTAGCTCCACACAATCGTCATTTACATCATCACAACAGGCATCAAGTCAGTCTTCCTCTAGTGCTGCACCCACCTACGCATTAACAATAAAAACCACACCGAGTGATGCACGTATTCGGCTGATGAGTATCAGCAACAAATACAAAGACGAAATTCCATTAACGTCTGGTCGCTACCCTATAGAAATCTCAAAAACAGGCTACAAAACCAGAACTGAATCCGTTGAAATTAAAAATCAACCTTTAATGGTTAGCTTCGAACTCGAAGCAATTCCAGACATAAGCAATCCCACCAGAGCAGCTATTCCCAATATCGTGTATGGCGGTAAAAATGCACCAGCGTTAATTCGAATTCCCGCTGGTAGTTTTATCATGGGCGACGATAGTAATATGCATACGGCACCAACGCACAAAGTAACCTTGAGCAAAGCATTTGCCATTAGCAAATATGAAATCACCTTTGCAGAATATGATTATTTTGCGCAATCTACAGCAAAACCCTTACCTAGCGATAATGGTTGGGGCCGAGAAGATCGCCCCGTTATTCATGTTAGCTGGGAAGATGCTAATACCTACGCACAATGGTTAAGTAAAAC
>SYDJ01000148.1 GCA_005801205.1 Gammaproteobacteria bacterium | reverse complement strand
CCTCCCGCAGAAAGAAATGAAATTTTTAGTGCAACAGCATCCGCTATGGCGATTACACCAGCCGCCGCCGAAAAAGACTTTTGGTTGTGCTGGGTTTTAATGCAGCTTTTTGACATGCCAGAATTAGCAACCTGTTTGCGATTCAAAGGCGGTACAAGTTTAAGTAAATGCTTTAATTTAATTCAGCGCTTTTCAGAAGATATAGATCTGATTTTGGATTGGACGCAAGTTATAGCTATCGACCCATTAGCACAGCGCAGCAAAAGCCAACAAGATAAATTAAATCAAGATATCAACCAAAAAGCGCAGGCATATATTGCAAAAGAGATATTGCCTAAGCTGGCAGCGGTAATGTCCCCTTTGTGCAAGTTAGAGATAGACCCACATGATCCCCACACGATTAACATAAAATATCCTGCTGTGTTTGCTGCAGGATATTTGCGCCCGCAAATTCGCTTAGAGATCGGCCCGCTCGCCGCCATGATGCCAATGGGAATTTATGCGGTAACACCTTATGCAGCTGAAAAATATCCACAACTTTTTGAACGCCCCAGTGTACACGTCAGCGCCATAACACCGGAGCGAACCTTCTGGGAAAAACTTACAATTCTTCATGCAGAAGCGCATCGTCCACAAGCCAAACCATTGCCTTCCCGTTATTCACGACACTATTACGATAGCTATAAATTAGCCAATAGTACCTTTGTAGAAGAGGTATTGCGAAATACAGGTCTATTACAACAAGTGGTGGAATTTAAGCAGCGCTTCTATCCCAACAGCTGGGCAAATTATCAAACGGCTTGTGTCGGTAGCTTCAAGTTGGTTCCTAATGAGTATCACTTAAACACTTTGCAACAAGATTACGCCGCAATGAAGGAAATGATTTTTGGTGAACACCCTAACTTTGATGAGTTGATGCAATTTCTCGCAGAGTTAGAACAGAAAATCAATCATCCGGCTTAAAGAGCTGATGAGCTGAGAGTAATTGGAGAGAATAAATGAATACAAAAACGGTAGAGCTTACATTTGTAAAATCCACAAAAGGCACGCACGTATACGGATCAGATCTTGCTGAAGCCGCTACACCATCGGTATATATTAAGCGTACCTCGCTGCCAGAAGCTCCACCGAAAGTCATTACGCTTACATTATCGTGGGAATAGCGTGTAATTTTTTTGAAGCAACAAAAACCAAAGCCTTGGTTCAAGAGCAAAAAGCAATGAAGTTTAGTCAGTCTCAGGTAACAGCTAAGTTGGGGTTAGGTATTGCAACTGTTAAGCGCCATTGGAATATGTAAGGTGCAAGAGGATGCCGCCTGCCGATATTCATTATCTGAGGCGGCTTCTCTAATCAAAGTCAGCTACACGCTAAACCGTTTTCCCTTCGCTTTGTCTTAATTTGATACTTACATTTAAGAACTCAAAAGCTTCGTTTTTTGCTGAGTGAATTCTTCATTAGTCAGAATTCCTGAGTCACGAAGGCTGACAAGTTTTGATAGTTCATCGGCCAAAGATAAGGCAGAATTTTTTGTTCCTAATATTGCAGATTTGAGTTCATTTTGCTCAGTGACTTTATCTTCAGTGTCAGCTTTTTTTATTAGTATTTCAATAATGGAGTGCCAGTGTTTAGCTTTCTTGAGTAGATCTGTGTGTTCGATACTATTTCTTTTTATTTTACCCTCCAGAAATTTGATTGTACGGACAGGGTTTTCTGTATCGTTAATAATGATGCTGAGTGTTATGTGGTCAATTTCACGAGAGGTTGTCTTTGATCCACTCAGGCCACCAACTATTGCGCCCAACCCTCCAAGTAATAAACCTCCGACTGCGGCACCACCTAACTGACTTAATCGTGATGTTTTTGTTATTGAATTTCCGTCCTCAATAATTTCACAAGAAAGAAGGTTCTGATAAGTAACAAGCGTTGGTTTGATTGTGAGGTTGAGGGGGTCAAAAAAGCAAATGATACCTCTTCCTTCATCAAGTGCAAGTCCGTTGTAAAGTATTTGAGATACGGTAAAACCTTCGACTTTAGACCAGAATTCACGATAGTTTTTCTTGAATTCTCTTGTGCCATTTATATTTTTTATCACAAAGAAAGGTGTTAAGACTAAAATAAAAGCAATGATAATATTTGCTTGATCTGAGAAGCCTTTAAATACCTTAACAAAGACAAAGAATGACAAAAACCCGATTGCTAGCGCCACCCAAATTGATATGGGTTTCGGATTCTTGGTGCAGTCTGAGCAAGTAGTTGCAGGTGCGGGTGTCTCTGTTTTGCAGCTATTACAAATATTAACCTTCATTCTTTGTATCCCTTTTTAGTGTGATTTTTTCTAGGTGCAGTGATTAAATCATATAAGCCAATTATGAGTAGATGCTTGAAAAATCAAGCTGCCTTCTTTTCGAGCGGTTTTTCTTGCATTGATAGCTCCCTAAAAAATCTGAATGGTCGAGAATGTAGTTGTGCTGTTAGGGGCATGGGATAGCAACAGTAAAGCGCCATTGGAAAGAGTGAGCATAAGGGGGCGTAATGCCCCTACTGATATTTGAGAATCACCACTAAAGACAGCTATCAGTGTCGGTCAGTAGTTAAGCCGCGTTCTCCTCACTATTGCGATATGGACATGCTCTTGGCTATTTCAATCCAGCTATTGGTTCCATGGGGCCTAAAATTTTGCCTGTAAGTGTGTAAACCCAATATGCTTTCCAGTGTTCGTTGTCATTGGAGCATAAAACTAAGGCTTCATAGGCTGTGGCTTTTTTGTTCATTCTGTATTTTAAAATACCGCACCCTTTGATGTTGTTTTTAACTAATACCCTAGTAATTTCAGGATTGAAATCCTTTCGAAATGGTGGTGGGAACTCTTCATTTATTTCCGCAAGGGTGTACTCATCGCTTGCATGTGCTATCTGGGGCGCAGCCAAACAGGAAACAAATATAAAACCAGCTAAATTTTTAAATAGGTATTTGGGGGGTATTATTTTCATGTGTTGCTCCTTGGTGTTTATTTTTTCTATTGCATGTCACGATTAGTGTGTTCACGATTAGATCACATTTACTCATGATGGGTAAATGCCTAAAGACTCAATCCGCCTAAATTTCGGTTATCGAATACGAGAGCTTCGTGTTGCCTCTGGCATGACACAAGAAGCTTTTGCGGATCATTGCGGCTTTGCGAGAACTTACATGTCCAGAATTGAAACAGGGGGCGCTAACCCTAGTTTGGAGGCAGTCAAGACGCTTGCTGATGGGTTGGGTATCGAGTTGGGTGAGCTTTTTAAGGGAATTTAGCTGCTACAGGTATTGCTACAAAATCGAACTTAGGGGTAGTCTAGAACCTTGATTTACATAGGCCGCCTCTCGGCTTACTGCCAACTCCACCTAATTTTTGCTGCAATACGCAGATATAAAAAATCCCGAAGCTGCTGCCTGTAATGGGTGGGGGTTTCGGGATTTTTTGTTTTTCACTAAGAGGTCGCCAATCGAGTTATTGGGGATACTCTTGTCTTGCGTGAACGACAGAAATTATTTCGATGCTATCCGTAGTTGTTTGATAAATAACGATGTAATTCGGGCTTATCACTATTTCTCTGGTTCCATTAACTCTGCCTAACCGATATAGGTATGGGTGTTCAGGTAGTGCTTGCGTTGTTTGTTCAATCGCATCGAACAGGTTGGCCGCTGCAATAGGGTTGCGATCACCAATGTAATCAAGAATGCTCCAAAGCTCTAATCTTGCCTCTGGTCGCCACTTAACTAGCATTGCGAGCCTTAAGTTTTGACTCAATTAGGTCACGCATTTCTGCCATCACTTGGTCGTGCGGAATGGATGGACGAGGGTCTTCAAGGCTTGCTTTGACCTTCGCATGGAGCCATGTGTTATAGCTTGCTTCTTGCTCTGCTGATTCAAACTCAGAAACGATGGGAGAGAGCGGTGTGTTCACGGTTGTCACCAATGTTTTGTGGTTTCCTGAGTCTAACAAAGTTAGAGTCTTTTGGCTTCTATGATCTGATCTAAGCCGCTAATCGAGTTTTAAACGAGAAAGTGCAAACTCATAAACTTTGTTTTTATCTCTTTCGCCAACGGCAAGTACTGTCACTGTGACAATATTGTCTGAAACTTCGTACACGAGCCTATAACCCAGTTGGCGTAGTTTGATTTTGTAGAGATCCTTACCGCCACTAACCGCCGCCGATGGCACACGCGGGTTTTCGAGTCTTTTCATAAGTTGCTTTTTAAAAAGCTCTCGAATGTTTGGTGCTAACTTTTGCCATTCCTTTAGCGCGCTCTTTTTGAAGGCAAGCTTATAGGTCATCTATTGAAACCGAAATGCTTTCTTCATCTGCTCTAGCGCTTGCAATTGCCAAAAGGTCTCTATCATCAATAAGGTCAAGCATGGCTTCATAGGCTTTGGCGGGAACACAATAAAAGGCTGGCTCATTCCTGTTTAGTACAGCTATAGGCATACCTAGCCCGCTGGCCACAACCTTCATGGGGTTTGCTTTTAACTCGGAAATACTGGCTGCGACATTGGCAAAAATTTGACTCGTCATAAATATACCTCTCTGCATGAGACCTGATATTAGGTCTCTTAAGTGGTCTTGTAAAGGGCTATAACAAGTCGTATTTCAGCGCCAGTCGTTACTTAATTACCATATAACTACCACAGCTCTACTTCACCCGTATCCTTTGTGTGTTCGCTCAGCATATTTTGCGACACTTTGAATTTTTGCACCAAGTTAACCAGCACATCGGCAAGTTGCGTGAGTTCCATTGCATCAATAGCCATGCCGCTATTTTGCTGTGTACTTATGGTGCCGTCTTGAATAATTTGCACGATTTTGTCTTGCATGACGGATGATTTTGCGGATTGCTGTAAAACAGAGGTGACAATTTCTTTTGCCGCCGAGGTGATGAGTTCAATGGCTTCGTTAATTTTGCCGATGTGTTCATTGTAGGTGCGCGCACTGGTGATGGCGGATTGGCTTAGCAGTGAGCTGGATTGAATGACGGCAACGGCAGATTGTGCGCCTTCTTGCAGTGATTGAATCATTTGATTGATTTCGTTGGTGCTGGTTGCGGTGCGTGTGGCGAGTGACCTAACTTCATCGGCCACTACGGCAAAGCCTCGCCCCTGTTCGCCTGCGCGAGCGGCTTCAATCGCGGCATTGAGTGCGAGTAAGTTGGTTTGATCGGCAATGCCGCGAATAACACCCACAATGCTGGCAATGCCTTTTACGTTGGTTTCCAAGGTTTCAATCACATTGCTGGTTGTGCTCAACTGATGAGACATTTTGTCAAACCCACCAATGGTGTTATCAACTTCCATTTTGACTTCATCAGCGGTTGTCTGCGCGGCTTGTGCAACGCTGAGCGCCTGTTCTGCGTGCGTGGAAACTTGGCGAAACTCTTGGTACAGATTGTTGATTTCATCGGCCAATAAGTTCACGTGAGCTTGTTGTACGCGTAAAGATTCTGTGCTGTCTTCTGATTTTTTCTTCACTTGTCCAGACGTTTGGTAAAGCGCTTCTGTACACCCGCTAATTGAAATAACGAGGGTTTCTATTTTTTGGGTGAAGTAGTTGAATTGATCGGAAATTGCTTCTAGTTCAAGTGAGTTTTTGTCGCTGAGTCGCTTGGTTAAGTCTTGGTCGCCCTTTGCGATAATGGTGAAGGCGTGCGTAAGGTTTTCTAACGGTTTGGTCACAAGGTTGCGCGAAATAAAATAGAGTGAAACGATGAGTGTGAGGTTAATAATCAAGATTTGAAGCGCGCTAGCGATTAATAATTCGCGTAAGGCGTAATTAATTTGGGTTAGGCTCAGCTGAATGGTTACGGTGGCGAGCGGTTGGTCTTTTGCGTCATTGGTGTAGACGGCTGTAAACGTGGTGGGCGCGTTATAAATTTCTTCGTGGTTGTTGTTTTGGTAAATCGCTTTTCCGTCAAGGTCGGTTATCGTAATTCCTTGAATATAGGGAGAGGTGATTTCTGAGTTTGCCAGTTGGTTAATCTGTTTTTCGTCGTAATTCCAGAGTGCAAGTGGAAGCCCCATTTTCAATCTGTTTTGTGTGAGCTCGGCGCTTTGCGATGCGTTTTTAATGAGGTGTTGCTTTTCAATTGTGTAATTGACTATGCCGTACAGTGTTAGCACGCTGGTGGCTACTATGGTGGCCGTTAAAATTAATCGTGTGGAAATACGCCGTATTTGAAGCATCTTATTTATTCCAATCGCTCAAGTGATATTTTTTCATTATTTGCTCAATCTCACCTGATTTATGCAGTAGGGGAGTTTGAGTATCAATGATCTCGATGAGCTTTTTTGAACGTGCTGAATTGGCAGGCGAGCAGGCGATGTACAGCGGCAAAGGTTGGGTGATGTGGCCTGCTAATTCCAATTGATTTTCAAATTGTGGGAGCGCTAAGCGCGAGGCGATCACCGTGTGGCTTTCTAACAGTGTGTCTACTCTGCCGTTGATGAGTTTGCGAATATTTTTTTCAATGGCGTCATCGCCAACTGCAGCGTCGAATGCGGTGGGCGACTGTTTGATTAGCGTGTCAATCTCGGGGGAGTACGAGTAATCTTGAATCGTAGCTACTTTGCGAGTTAGTAAGCTTTGGGCTCCAGTGTAGCGCCATTTATCGCCGGTTTTTACATAGGCATCGATGCTATCGACCCCCCAGTTTTCTCGCGGAAATATAAAACCAGCGGCATCGCTTGCATAAGCGCCAACAACGCAATCGGCATCGCCTTTTCTCACGGTTGAAAGTGCGCGTGACCAGGGCATTAATTGGTAATCGACTGTGTATCCGGCGGATGCAAAGATTTTTTGGCTCAGTTCAATCATGTACCCGGGTTTGGCAGCGAGTGGCTCCCCGTTAAAGGGATACCAGAGGTCGGCACGGATTGTAACTGTGTCGGCCTGAGCGGTTAAGGCGCAGAGGCTGAGCATCGCAATGGCGCAGCGTTTAAAGAACATAGTGGTTACCTGGTTTTACGGGCGTGATGGAGGTGTGTTAAAGGAGTATAGATAAGGTTTTGGTGTTGTCAGTTAACGCGAATAACATTGGGGCTTTGGGTATGGGTGATAATTTGCGTCAGGGCTTGTCAAATCGGCTGCCTATCGGTAGTCTTCCTTGGTCATTTGGTGTGCTAGCCGGTCTGCCAACAAATGCTCCTCCCGATTTTTATATACTTCTTGCTTATATTAACTCCCCCCGCTTAACGCGAAATAATCCCACACTTAATGTTTCACTTTAAGTTCGATCTCTATCGCCTTGAATTCCTTAAATAACTCGCTTTCTATCCTCTTCTGTTTTGCGTGTTTTCCCTACTGATCCCTTCCTGTTCGCGTTTTTTAGCGTGATTTTTCGCTCTTTTCCGTAATTGCTTGCTTGACTTTGACCTGCCCCGATTTATAGTGTGCGTTGTGGAAAAAAGTGGGTTTTAGTGGTGTTTTGTGGAAAATTCCAACTAATAACGACAGTTAAAACAAAAAAGCGATAGCAAAAACAAAAAAGTGGTGAAACGTGTTCACAGGTAGCAACTCCATCAGCATGGACCCCAAGGGTCGCATGGCAATACCGACTCGCATACGCGAAGAGTTGGTGGCGTCTTGTGGCGGGCGTCTGGTGGTGACTGCGCACACGCAAGATCGCTGTTTATTGGTGTACCCCGAGCCTGTGTGGCTGGAGTTATTGCCGCAAATTGAAGCGCTACCCAGCTTGAACAAGGTATCTCAGCGCACCAAGCGCATCCTCATTGGTTATGCCACGGCACTGGAAATTGATACCAGCGGCCGTGTACTCGTCCCTCCAACCCTGCGTGAGTACGCGAATATCGATAAAAAGATGATGCTGGTTGGTCAGGGTAAAAAGCTGGAGTTGTGGAGTGAAGAGAGTTGGTTGGCGCTGTTGAACGAGCCTGCTGATGACGAGATTCCCAGCGAAATGCTGTCGCTTTCGCTTTAGGAATTGCTCATGACTCAACTTCAACATGTCACCGTACTTCTACAAGAGGCGGTTGACGCGCTAGTCACAAACCCCTCTGGCTTCTATGTGGATGGCACTTTTGGCCGCGGTGGGCACAGTGCTTTGGTATTGCAGCATCTATCCCCAGACGGCCATTTGATGGGGATAGACAAAGACTTGGCGGCAATCGCAGTCGCCAATGAGCGCTTTGCTAGTGATGCTCGGTTTGAGATTGCCCACGGTTCTTTTGCTGAGTTGGCCGAGCTAATCGAAGCGCGCGGTATGACGGGTAAAGTTCACGGCGTTTTGTTGGATTTGGGGGTGTCATCGCCTCAGTTGGATGAAGCCGAGCGCGGTTTCAGTTTTCAAAGCGATGGCCCCTTGGATATGCGTATGGATCAAACCCGCGGCCAAAGCGCTGCCGATTGGGTCAATAACGCAACCGAAGAAGAGATTGCTCGCGTTATTAAAGAGTTTGGCGAAGAGCGTTTTGCCAAGCGCATGGCGCGCGCGATTGTGACAGAACGTCAGAAAACGCCATTTACTCGCACCAAGCATCTTGCCGAAGTGATTAAAGAAGCGAATCCGGCGTGGGAGAAAGGTAAGCATCCTGCTACTAGAGCCTTTCAGGCGATTCGCATTCATGTGAATAACGAGCTGACGGATTTGGATGCGGTGTTGGAGCAGGTGCTCAAGGTTCTAGCTGTTGGTGGTCGTCTCGTCGTTATTAGCTTTCACTCTTTGGAAGATCGCGTCGTGAAACGCTTTATTCGTCGCCAAGAGTTAGGCGATCCCGTTCCGCGCGGTTTGCCCATTCGCGATGAGCAGCTGAACAAACGCATGCGCTCCTGCGGTAAAGCCATTAAAGCCAGCGATGGCGAGGTGGATGCCAACGTAAGATCGCGCAGCGCAATTATGAGAGTCGCGGAGAAAATTTCTTAACACTAGCCACAAAAAATTAACCCAAATATAACATCTATCAATCACAGGGGCAGCATGAGCCAATTCCAGACAAAAGCACCAAAACGCATAGCGCCTTGGGCGTTATTGCTGGTGGCTTGCCTCTGGATTTCGGTAATCGCTTCTGCATTGACGGTAGTTGCCACTACGCAACAAGTTCGCCGCGATGTAAACCAGTTAGAAACTCTGCGTCGTGAAGCCTCCCATTTGCAGGTTGAGTGGGGCCAATATCTCCTCGAAGAAAGTACATGGGCTGCTTACAGTCGCATCGAAGGTATCGCCAATAAAGAGCTAAACATGATCGCGCCAACAACCGAACATGTGGTGATGGTGCCTGCCGATGATTAGATCACCAAAGGTGTTATTGCCTACCGCAAGTTCTTCTCGAGACAAAACGCAAACCCATCAATCGCGCAGCCCCCTAAAGGTTGCGCGTTGGCGTTTCTATTGTGTGATGGGGGTGATGGCGGTTCTGGTTGTGTTGTTGATAGGACACTTGGCTCGCTTGCAGGTGTTGCCCAATACCGATAAAGGTTTTGAATTTTTACAAGATCAAGGCGAGTCGCGCACCTTGCGCACCGAAATTATTCCCGCGTATCGCGGTGTAATTACCGATCGTAATGGTTCGCCATTAGCGGTGAGCACTCCTGTTGCAACTTTGTGGGCAAATCCAAAAGTGCTATTGCAATCGCCGCAACGTTTTGCCGAGTTGGCGCAAGTATTAAATATCGATAAAGCGGATTTAGAGGCGCGCTTAAGACGCTATGCCGCTAAAGAATTTATGTATTTAGAGCGTCAAATGGCTCCCGATGCGGCGCAAAAAATTATGGAGTTGGATATTCCCGGCGTAAATGTGCGCACCGAATATCATCGTTATTATCCAGCAGCAGATGTGGTTTCCCATTTGGTGGGAATGACCGACGTAGATGATCGCGGCCAAGAGGGAATGGAGTTGGCCTACGACGCGTGGTTAACCGGCGAAAATGGTTCCAAGCAAGTGTTAAAAGATTTGCGTGGCCGCACGGTAAAAGAACTGCAATTAATTAAAGCGGCGCGTTCCGGCCAAAATTTAACGCTCAGTATTGATTTGCGTTTGCAATATCTTGCGCATCGCGAATTAAAAAAAGCGGTTGAAGAAAGTGGCGGTATAGCGGGCTCTTTAGTGATTTTGGATGTGGATACCGGAGAAGTTCTAGCAATAACAAATTACCCCGCCTACAACCCGAATGATCGTTCGCAGGCGAAAGGTGCCGCGATGCGCAATCGTGCCATTACTGATATGTATGAACCGGGTTCTACATTTAAACCACTCGGTATTTTAGCTGCACTTGAAACGGGAAAATTTAAACCAAGCGACGTGATTGATACTAATCCTGGTTATTTTCAAGTTGCAGGCAAAACCATTAAAGATCATGACAATGAAGGTGTAATTGATCTGGCGATGATTATTGCAAAATCCAGCAATATCGGTATGACAAAAATTACGTTGCAGCTCGACCCAAATGCAATGGGCAACATGTATTCGCGCCTTGGTGTTGGTCAACAAATTGGTACGGGTTTCCCAGGCGAGGCGACGGGCTTTGTGCCAAAACTTAAGCCAGCGCAATTAATTGAACGCGCGAACTTATCCTATGGTTACGCATTGCATACAACCGTTTTGCAGGCGGTGCAAGCTTATGCAGTGATTGCAGCAGGCGGTGTTAAAAGACAAATATCTTTGTTGAAAGTAGATGCTGCACCCGAAGGTACAAAAATTGTCGATCAAAAATATACAGATCAAGTTAAAGCTATGCTGCAAAAAGTAGTTGCTGCAGAGGGTACTGGTAAGCGTGCGCGTACCATTTCTTATACGGTGGCAGGTAAAACTGGCACGGCGTTTAAGTCTGTTGGTGGTCGTTATACTGGCAAGCAAGTTTCATCTTTCGCGGGCATGGCACCGGTAGATAATCCGCGCATAGTGACCATGGTTGTTATCGATGAGCCTCAAGGTGCAGGCACAACGGCAAACGGCGGTATGGTTGCAGCGCCTGCATTTTCAAAAGTAACTGAAGATGCTCTGCGTATGCTGCAAGTTCCGCCGGATGCAACCACAGAACAAGTTGAAGAAGTAAAAGCCTATGCTGCACGCAATGAGAAGATTGCTGCCGCCAAGGCTGCTGCAAAATTAAAAGCTCAGCAAGATGCCGCAACTCAGTCACAAGAAGTTGTCGAGCAACCTCAAGACTCCATGGCGAAACCACAAGACGCTGTAGCGAAACCACAAAAGGTATCGCCATAATGATCGCTCAAAAAATTATCCTGCAACAATTATTGCCTGCATTTAATTTAGATAAAGCTGCTGCTATAGAAGTGCAGGGGATCAATTTAGATTCGCGCACAATTTCAGCTGGCGAAGTATTTGTTGCTTTGGTGGGCGCAAAAGTAGATGGCCGTCAATTTATTGCTAAGGCAATTGAGTTGGGCGCTGTTGCAATTTTGGTAGAAGCTGACAAACAGTGGCAAGGTATAGATTGGATTGGTGCTGTACCTGTAATAGCTATTGAAAAATTGGCACAAAACGTTAGTGAAATTGCCGGTTATTTTTATGCGCACCCAAGTCAGCATTGCCGTTTAATTGGTGTTACCGGCACCAATGGCAAAACAACTTGCACATTATTAATTGCGCAACTTGCTGCATTGCTTGCAAAGCAAGAAAACTCTCAGTCATCAAAAAAGACCGCGGGAGTGGTAGGAACTTTAGGGTTTGGTGTCTTGGATACAAATTCTTTAGCTCCCCTCGCACAACAAATTAGCGCTGTGCACTCCACAGGTTTAACTACGCCAGATCCTATTAGTTTACAAAAAATTCTTGCCGAATTGGTTGCACAAAAAGCGGCAACTATTGCCATTGAGGTTTCATCGCACAGCTTGGTATTAGGGCGCGTCGCGGCTTTGCAGTTTGATACCGCAATTTTTACCAATCTCACGCAAGATCATTTGGATTTTCATGGCGATCTTGCAAGTTACGGTAAAGCTAAAGCGCAACTGTTAAATCAAGCAAACTTAAAATATGCAATTATCAATTTTGATGATGCTTGGGCAAAAAGCTTGCTGCAAAAAATCCCGAAAAATGTATCCGCAATAAGCTTTTCAATTACTGATAGCGCTGCGGATATATATTTAACTGAGTTACGACTAACAGCTACGGGTGCAGCTGCAGAATTACACTCGCCGTGGGGTAATGCCGAATTAGTATCACCATTTATCGGCAAATTTAATCTCAGTAATTTACTCGGCGTTATTGCGGCTATGTGTGTTGGTGGTGCAGATCTAAAAACAGTATTGAATTTAGTCTCGCAGTTACAAGCAGCACCAGGTCGTATGCAATCCGTTGTTTTAGATGATAGCGAACAAGATGTGCAGGTTGTAGTCGATTATGCCCACACGCCAGATGCATTGGAAAATACCTTGCGTGCAATTCGTGAGCATACCCAAACGCGTGTTTGGTCAGTGTTTGGTTGCGGTGGCGATCGTGATAAAACCAAGCGTCCACTCATGGGGCGCATTGCTGAAAAATACAGCGATTACCTCATCATCACTAATGACAATCCTCGCGGAGAAGAACCCTCGGCAATTGCAGCCGATATTATTCGCGGCCTGCACAATGCTAACGGTTGTTTAGTGATTGCAGATCGTGCACAGGCAATTGATTTTGCTGTACAGCAAGCTAAATCGGGCGATTTGGTATTAATTGCAGGTAAAGGGCACGAGGAGTATCAAATTTTTGCAGAGAAAACATTGTCATTTAGTGATGTGAAGCAAGCTCGCTTAGCTTTGCAGCGTCGTATTGCTAAGCGCGATTTGGATGCTTTTAATTTAAATGATTCTAGTAATGAGAATAATCAACAGGGGAGCTTGTCATGATTGCACCTCTGACATTAATGCAGGTTGCAGAGTTTTGTCATACTTCGCTAGGAGCGGAAGTTTTTAATGGCGATGTTCAATTTACGAATGTAAATACAGACACTCGTAGTTTGGTTGCGGGTGAATTATTTGTAGCCTTACGCGGTGAAAATTTCGATGCGCATAATTTTTTAGCACAAGCAGCTGAAAAAGGCGTGTGCGGTTTAGTAGTAGAAAAATTTGATGCCAGCATCCCACTGCCGCAATTAGCGGTAAAAGATACCTTGTTGGCGCTAGGTCAAATTGCGGCTATGAATCGCAATGCATTTACCAAACCCGTGTTGGCAATTACCGGTAGCAGCGGTAAAACCACTGTAAAAACCATGCTGGCAGATATTTTACGTGAGTGCGGCAATGTGCACGCAACTAAAGGTAATTTCAATAACCACATAGGCGTACCTCTAACGCTGCTGCAATTAAATGCAGATCATGATTTTGCTGTGATCGAAATGGGAGCCAGTGCAATTGGTGAAATTGCTTACTTGTGTTCACTCGCGCAACCGCAAGTCACTATGATCAATAATGTAATGCCAGCGCATATTGCAGGTTTTGGTTCTATTGAGGGTGTCGCTCAAGCTAAAGGTGAAATTTACCAAGGTCTGAGTGCACAGAATACCGCTGTCATCAATATCGACGATCAATTTTCTCCGCAATGGTTGGCGTCTGTTCAGGCAAATATTATTCGTGTGTCGTTGAATAATTCGCAGGCGGATTGTTATGCAGAAAATATTGAATTCGCTTCAGATTCCGTTCAATTCGATCTTGTCTTAAAAGGTAATAAGCAAGCAATTGCTATGAATGTGCTCGGTGAACACAGTGTGCGTAATGCACTTATGGCATCTGCCATGGCTTGTGCGGTGGGCGCGAGTTTAGAAAATATTCAACAGGGACTCGCTAATTTCTCATCCGTGGGTGGACGTATGAGCCGTCACATTGGAATTAGTAACGCATTAATCATTGATGACAGCTACAACGCCAACCCCGGTTCAGTGCGTGCCGCTATTGATGTTCTTGCTGTGCGCGAAGGTCAACGGATTATGGTGCTGGGTGATTTGGGTGAGCTTGGCGAAAATGCTGCCGATTTGCATGCGCAATTAGGTGCTTATGCACAGCAAAAAAAGCTAGATCATTTTTTTACCTTGGGTGTATTAACGCAACATGCGAGCGAAGCTTATGGTCAGCAGCTTGGCCAACATCATTTTGCTGATCGTGAATTATTAATTGCAACATTAAAAGATCTAACAGCACCTGACACCACAATTCTAATCAAAGGTTCTCGCAGTGCCAAAATGGATTTGGTTGTGAGCGCACTTTGCTCCAATGGAGACAATCACTAATGTTATTTTGGCTTGCAGAACAATTAAAAGAACATATTCACGGTTTTGGTGTTTTCCAATATTTAACCTTGCGCGCCATTTTGGGTGTGCTAACAGCACTCGGTATTTCGCTGCTATTTGGTCCCTGGTTTATTCGTCGCTTAAGCGAATTAAAAATCGGCCAGTCGGTGCGCACCGATGGTCCGCAAAGTCACTTAAGTAAATCGGGTACTCCCACCATGGGCGGAGCATTGATTTTGGTGGCGATTTTTGCGAGTGCTTTGCTTTGGTCAGATTTAAGTAATCGCTATGTATGGGTAGTTATGGTGGTTACCGCTATTTTTGGTGCAGTCGGTTGGGTAGATGATTATCGTAAAGTTGCCAAAAAAGACTCGCGCGGTTTGCCCGCTCGTTGGAAATATTTTTGGCAATCGGTTGCTGGCTTCGGTGCCGCAACGTTTTTATATTTCACTGCCGCTATTCCTGCAGAAACACAATTATTTGTGCCTTTCTTTAAAAACGTAGCGCTTGATTTAGGTTTGTTTTACATCGTCTTCACCTACTTTGTGATTGTTGGCACCAGTAACGCTGTCAATCTTACTGATGGCTTGGATGGTTTGGCGATTATGCCCTGTGTAATGGTAGCGGGAGCACTTGCATTAATTTCATGGATTGTAAGCAACACAATTTTCTCAAACTATTTACACATTGCCTACATTCCCGGTGCGGGTGAGTTGGTGGTTTTCTGTTGTGCAATGGTGGGTGCTGGCTTAGGTTTTTTATGGTTTAACACTTATCCAGCCACTGTATTTATGGGTGATGTCGGAGCACTTGCACTGGGCGCTGCGCTGGGAACTATTGCCGTTATTGTTAGGCATGAAATCGTACTGTTCATTATGGGTGGTATTTTCGTGCTTGAAACCGTATCGGTTATTTTGCAGGTAGCTTCATTCAAGCTAACTGGAAAACGTATTTTCCGTATGGCACCCATT
>SYDJ01000147.1 GCA_005801205.1 Gammaproteobacteria bacterium | reverse complement strand
TGACCTTCGGCGTAGAGCGTATCAAACGCAAGCGAGGATTTGCCCGAGCCAGAGGGGCCGGTAATCACCACCAACTTATCGCGTGGGATATCCAAGTCGATGTTCTTAAGGTTATGGGTGCGTGCGCCGCGAACGATAATCGTGTCCATCTACTACTCTCAAGGGGGCAAATTCAATAAAGGGGCGGATTATACGTGAAGCCTGTGTCAGTGGATGTCAGTAATCTGTGCTTTGGCGCTCTTAATGGTGGAAATGGTGGGATTTTTTAGCGCCCTGCTTCACCGCCAAGTAACGGCGGTGAGCATTGTGGGCACTAAAGCGATGCAGTAAGCCTGTTTTCACATAAAGCCGCAAACAGGCGATGTGTATTTCACGTTGCCTTAGAATTGCGCAGCAGTTTTAACCAATAAATGCTGCGTCCGATCCAAAACAAAAACACGCCGATGGACACAACAAGTACCCAGTGCAAGATGTCATTGATATGGGTTGCGATGGGTGAGGGGATGCTGTGATTGATGATCAGTATCTTCTCACTTGCCAGCCCAGCGGCGATGAAACAACCGGCAAGATTTTGCGCAATGCAAATCCACAGCGTTGTGGGAGTCCAGTAGTTATAGCGTAATTTCCAGAGGCTAAACCCTATCGCAAACAGTGCCCATACGCTGAGGGGCAGCACCCAGGGTTGCAGGCTTGGGCTCAGGCTAAGAGGTAGCGCGGCCTGCGTCTCGGTAGACATCCACAGCGGATATTGCAGCGCCAATAGCAAGAAAAAGTTGCTGGAAAACTCATTCACAATATCTTCAAGCTTTATACGCTGCCAAGCGTGCTGCACCGGTGGCAATTGCGCTGGCGTCCAATTGCAATAAGGTGAAATCTTGGCGGTTTCAGGCAGGTTGCTTAGCGCGTAAAACACGCCAGTGACTATTGCAAACATGAGCAAGGCGGCGTGAATAAATCCGCTTATAAGACCTGCAATACGCCACTCGCCACTGCTAATAAGCGTCACGCTAAAGCCAATCAGCTGCACTACCAACACCAGAAAAAGCCCATAGATCAAGCACTGTTTAAAGATGGGAAACCATGCGCCACTCACCAATGTTTGCGGCGGTAAAAAGCTAGCAGCAACCAGCTGTGGGTGGCCTAAGTCACGCAGCACGGTGGATTCATCCTCAGGCGTCGTGGGGCGACCCTGTTCCGCGGCAAGGCTTTCTAGGCGATCCAAAATGTTGGCTTTGAGTTCGCGGGTAATGTCATCGCGGCGGCCAGCGGGAAGTTGTTGCGCAACAGCGCTAATGTAACGATCAATAAGGTTCATGTTAAACCTCCAAGAGTTTTGCAATGTTTGAGTTTAAGGTTTGCCATTCGCTGGATAGGGTAGCGAGTAGCTCTGTACCAATGGCTGAAAGTTGGTAATAGCGGCGCTCGCGGCCATCGCCTTGCTGCCATTCACTGTCCAGCAAGCCCTGGTCGGCAAGCCGGCGCACTAGCGGGTAAAGCGTACCTTCGTCGATATCGATCCCCGCCTCTTGCAACTGCTTGCGCAATGAGTAGCCGTAGTGCGGCTGTTTAAGCGAGCCAAGTACGGCCAGCACTAAGACTCCGCGCCGTAACTCCTGTCGTAATTTCTCTAAATGTTCTTCGGACATATAAACCTCCATACTGTGCGACAAACACTGTGTGTTGCACAGTGTTTGTGTACTATGCGCCGCACAGTAGTTGTCTGTCAAGCAATTTGAATGGTTTTTGTTCGGGGATAACCTCGCCCCCAATTGGGCGACCGCAGTCTGTTAGTTGCGAGCTGTGTTGGCTGCAAGATGTGTAAGCGAGAGTGGGTTTGGATACCGGCGAGCCGCTAACCTGTGAAGCGTGTAATGCACATATATTTCTGTGGTTAAAACCACGATGAAAGGGCGGTGCAATTTTTTATGTTATGGGGGAGTGCGCTCACTGGATTATTTCAGCGCACGGCTGCATTGTGTAAAAACAACTTTCTCTATTTCTTCTAGCGCCTTGTACTCCCCAAATTGTTTATCAAAGCCCTCACGAATGACTTTAACGCCCGTTAACAGTTTTTCCGCGACTTCTTTAACCTTTCTCTTTATATATTTCGGATTAACCCCGCACTCTTTAGCCAGTGCCTCCCAGTGCGCGTCCGTGATTAAAGTTGGGTTGCGTTCCCCTCCAACTGAAAAAGCAAGGTTCTCATCTATTCGCTTTATGGCTCTGGTACAAATCAAATCGTAAAAAGGTGTTAGTGTTACCACGTCACCTGGAAGGTAAAGCAATGAAAGGTTTTTAGCATGTCCATCTGAGTTGCCTGCCAAAACATTGAAGATCTGCCAACGCAAAAGGCGATCTAAGTCTACTGCTGGATTTGTCGCAACATCAGCCAAAAGCAGGTAACAATCAGCAAAAGAAGCGCCCCCGTCCTCTTGATACTTTTTTTGGTGACCAAAACCTAATGCCTGACAAAAATCTTCTTGGTGGTAACGCTCTATGTCTCCTTTGTCGTTAACCATACGGTCATAGCGCGCTATGCGAGCGAAGGGGGTTTTACCTGCATATTGGAGGCTTATATCAACTACCTCTAAGCCAACGTAAACTGCTAGATGGGTGGTGAAGGTTTCATAGGCCGGTAAATGCCGGTAATCGGTAATCTCGAATTTTAAAATATGACTGGATGGGGATTCTCTTTGCGGTAACCAGTAGGCATTGTCTTTGACTACTACAGGGCACTTACTTTGTGCACCAGCCAAAGAAAGTCGCGGTCTATCATTGCCCTTCCAAGTTAAGGGCTGCCCTTTGCGCTTAACCAGTTCTGACAGCTCTTGACTCGTTAACGCTTTATATTGGTGTTCAAGCGCAGGGGTTTGCTCCGTGCGCAATAACGATAGCGCACCGGCGCACTCTCCCCCTATTGCGCGCAACAAATCGAAGTCCGTATTGCTGATTTTTAAGTCCCGGACTATTTGATCGCGGGCACCGCCTTCCGGCAATAAGTTGGCAAAAAAATTATGAGCCAAACCATTCTCTGGTGAGTATTCTTCTTCGCGCAATGGCAAGGTTATTGATAGTTGAAATCTCTCTGTGGATTTCAGCCATTCATCTGCGTAGTTAAAGCCTATTCGCCCTAGTGAATTGCGCCATAGGAAGCCAACGAGGGATTGGCCACACCAAACATGTAGACTGTCTGGATCAATCATCTTTACCACCAGCAAGTTTGTCTTTTGTGGTTCTTGAGGGGGTGGCCCCATAATTTACGCTGGAAGTGTGTTTTGACTGTCGCGGCTGAATAACTACCTCTAAGCCCATAGTGCGCAAAGCTTGGAACACCTTGCCTATTTCGGCAGTATCCTTACCTCTCTCAAACTCAGACAGAAACTTGCTACTCACGTTGCCCAAACCAGATATGCGCTCTAAGGTAACGTGGAGCGACTTCCTGTGCGCGCGCGCAAGCTCACCCAGTTCTGCCGCCGAACGCACTACTCCATAATTAATTTCTTTGGTCATAGCCGCCTCAATATTATTTTACCGTGCGGTAAAAATACTCCAGCAGTTCACTGTAATCAACAAATAATAACCGTACAGTGCAAAAAAGGCTAAATGCCGCGCGGGATAACCATATTGCACCGTACGGTTATTATTGTTTGGAGGCTTTGCGGCTCTGCTTATCTAAATAGATGTCTTCCAATTTGGTACTTTTTAATAATGACAGGCTATCTGTCGCCCTAAGAGGGGATTTATAAGCCAAGCTTAAGGCAAATAAATATAGCTTAATTCTTGTGCACAAATGAATATAGGTATACATTAAATCAGCTATATTTACATTTAAACAATAGTGAGTATTTATTGTGAAGGTATCAAAATCCCAGCAAGAACAAACCCGTGGCTTGATTATCCGCACCGCCGTCGATCTGATGACGGAGCAGGGTTATGACGAAACCACCATGAAACAGATCGCTAGGGCGGCTGGAATTGGTGATGCCACCATCTATAAATACTTCCCAAACAAAGAGAAATTGCTCCTTGGGTATTACAAGTTGTGTATCGATATCGCCTTGGAGCAAACCCTAGAAACACCGGGCTTCGAGGAGTTTGGTTTACAAGAGCGATTGCAGCGCTTGGTGGATGCGCTGCTTGAACTCCTGTTGGCAGACCGAGAATTTGTAGCGATTACCCGCAGCCTTGTGGGCAAATCGCCGTTATTGATGATGCGCGACAATATGCCCGGGCAGCAGGCGCTAAAAGAGCAGGTTGCGGCGTTTATTGAGGCGGCAGAAACAACGGGCGAAATTGCCACCTGTGATTATAAAAATATCTTGGCAGGCCTGTTTGCAGATTATCTGTTTGCGGTGATTGCCTATTGGCTTAATGACGACTCGGACGAGTTTTCAGATACCACGCAATTGGTCGATTTAACCTTAGCTATTCTTGTGTTGGCGCTCAAAAGCGGTGTGATTAATAAGCTCTCTGAGCTGGCGGGCTTTATGGTGCGCAATCAACTCGCCCGCGTCATGCAAAATGGCTCTGGCCTTTTGGATATGTTAAAGCTCGCCAAGCGCGGTTTGAGTAAATAGCCATGAGTAAAGCGCCCGCTACCGGTAAGTTTACGCGTGGTGCTATCAGTGGTTTGGCACTGGTGCACGCAGGCTTTAACCACTTGGGGCACAAGGCGCGTCAATTGACGCGCGATGAAGAGGATAAGCTAGCGGCGCAAGAGCAGCACGAAGCTGAGCTTGGGCGCATTTTATTTCGTGCATTGAATCAACTCAAAGGCACCGCGCTCAAAGTATCGCAACTGCTCAGTATGGAAGCTGACTTTTTGCCCGTAGGCATACGCCGTGAGCTGGCCAAAGGCTGCTATCAAGTTACGCCGCTGAATCGCGCGCACATCCACAAAGTATTCACCCGAGAATTTGGTGTTGCACCAGACGCTGTGTTTGCCCACTTTGAGGCGAATTCGTTTGCCGCCGCAAGCTTAGGGCAAGTGCATCGCGCAACCTTGTCCGACGGTACAAAGGTAGCGGTGAAAGTGCAGTACCCCGGCATAGCGTCTTCCATCGGCAGCGATATCCGCATGTTGCAAGGCATCTTGCACGCACTGGCCTTGGCTTCAGATCTCATACCGCGCAAAGAACTTATCGATAGGGTGATGCATGAGATTGAACATAAGCTGGCGGAAGAATTGGATTATGAGCATGAGGCCGAACAGCTGCGCTGGTTTAACACGTTCATTTGGCTCCCCGGTGTTGTTATTCCGCAGGTGATGGCGGCGCAATCGAGCCGTCGTGTATTGACCATGCAGTATTTGGAAGGCGTGCATTTGGACGCATGGTTGGCAACTAACCCAACGCAGGCGCAGCGCGATCATTTTGGGCAATTGTTGTATGACTGGTTTTGGCATTGCGTGCTGGTGCTTGGGCGCATACATGCTGACCCGCATCCGGGTAACTTCTTGTTTATGGATGATGGCCGCTTAGGTTTACTGGATTTTGGCTGCACTAAACATATTTCACCCGAATTTTGTCAGGCGATGGCACAAGCGTGGAGCGCTTTGCTTGATGAGCCATCCGACGATAATTACGCGCAAGTTCGTGCAGCCTATCTTTCGCTGGGCGTGATTTCGCCCGACTTGTGTTTAACGGATTTTATCGATCAATTAATTCCTGCCATTACACCTATCGTCAACTGGCAATTAGAGCCGTTTAGACACAAAGAATTTAATTTCAGCAACAAATCGGGCTACCCATCGCCAGACCTTGGTCATACGAAAACCCTCATGAATATAGCCGCCGGTTTTCATGAAGACCTGCCGTATTTTGATCGTGCTTTTTTAGGGTTGATGCACATGCTAAAAAAACTTGGCGCGACTGTAGTGACGGGTAATCCGTGGGTTAGAAATGAAAACAACTTGCCACGATCAACCAACATTTAAAGGAGATGAGATCTATGCAACCGACAACAACACACAGAAAAATATGGATAGGCCGCTGGCTAATTGCGGTGGCAATTTTACACACCATAGCCGCTGGAATATTCTTCGGCGAAGTGTTTCTCAGCATAGTGCAGCGCGGGCTAATTAATACAGTAGGGCGCGACCCCATGACGGCGGCCGGCGTATGGTTCTTGCTGTTTGGTGCGGTCTTGGCCTTAATGGGCATGGCAATTCACACGCTGGAACAAAACAATAATTTTACATCGGCGCGCGCGATAGGTGTGGGCACTTTGTTGCTCGCGGTATTAGGCGTTGTGCTAATGCCCGATTCGGGTTTCTGGTTGGCGTTTCCCGCTGCGATTGGCCTGTTACGGATTAAATAGGTGCGGATTAAATAGCTGCTCCCGCCAAAACGTTGAAGTTTTGCTTGGTTCTGTTGAGTCAGGTTTATAGATGGCTGTGATGATGTTCCTTTTTGTTGGTAAATATTGACATTTGCCAACATTTTGAAACATTATGTGTCATGGCAAACCATCACGAACACGTTATCAGTCTGGCTCAGCAGAATGGGCTAATCCGATCCCGCGACTTGGAAGCGCAGGGGGTTCCTCGCGTCGCTCTTACGCGACTGGTTAGGCTTGGCCAATTGGTTCGTATTGGTCGCGGCCTTTATGGGAGCCCCGATCGGCAAGCATCTGAACATGGTGCATTGGCTGAAGTTGCCCGCAAATATCCGCAATCAATTATTTGCCTGCTGTCTGCATTGCGCGTTCACAATCTCACCACGCAAGCGCCATTTGAAGTGTGGTTGGGTATCCCCAACAAAGCGCGCGCGCCTAATGTGGATTACCCGCCGCTGCGTATTATTCGCTTCTCCGACTCATCACTGAAGAATGGCATTGAAGAGCATGTTATTGATGGTGTGGCAGTGCGCGTGACTAATATCGCCAAGACTGTTACTGACTGCTTTAAGTTTCGCAATAAAATCGGGTTGGATGTAGCGCTGGAAGCCCTACAAGAAGCATGGGCAGGTAAGCACGTAACTATGGATGAGCTGTGGCACTACGCTGCTCAAAGCCGAGTTGCCAATGTGATGCGCCCTTATATGGAAAGCCTAAGATGACAAAACGACAGGATGTGCGTTTTACACAGCGAAGCTGCCCGCAGGGTGGCGTACAAGGATGTGCTCCATGACAAAACGACAGGATGTACGCCATGACTAAATCACCTAATGACCTCGCAGCATCTGTAAGAGCACGACTACTTAATCGCGCCCGCGCAACACAACAGGATTTCAATCTTGTTCTCACCCGTTACGTCATTGAGCGCTTACTTTATCGAATTAGTATTTCAAACTATGCCGACCAATTTATGCTTAAAGGCGCGCTGCTATTTGATTTATGGTTCGATATTCCACACCGCCCAACACGAGACATTGATTTTTTAGGATTCGGCTCGGCAGAGCTGCCGCACATCGAAAAGCTATTCCAAGTGATCTGCGACGTTAAGGCCGAAGACGGCGTAACATTCCATGCGGACACTGTACGCGCAGTTGAGATTCGCAAAGAGGCGAATTATTCTGGTGTGCGGGTAACATTGCTCGGTGTAATTGACGGCGCGCGCAGCCAAGTTCAAGTCGATATAGGTTTTGGTGATGCAGTAACCCCAGCGCCTGAGCGCGTTGCGTACCCAGTAATGCTCTCTGATTTTGCGCGACCCCAATTGTACGTTTACCCGCGCTACACGGTTGTTGCGGAAAAATTAGAGGCGCTATCAACCTTAGGCATAGCCAACAGCCGAATGAAGGATTACTTTGACCTTTGGGTTCTCGCCTGTCATGCAGAGTTTGAGGGCAAGATTCTTAAGCAAGCTGTACAAGCAACATTTAATAGCCGTAAATCAGTGCTTAAGGCTCAAGCCCCCTTTGGTCTGACGGAGGCATTTGCGCAAGACCCACAGAAGCAAATTCAGTGGCAGGCTTTTCTGCGAAAAAATCGTTTGAATGCATTAACACTCAATGAAACTGTTGCTGTGCTTGCCAATTTTTTAGTGCCGGTTATCGAAGCCGCTAGCACAGATAAAGAATATTTGTTCCTGTGGAGGTTTGGCGGCCCTTGGCAAACAATGCCAAGCGAGAATAGGTTTTTAATTCAGAATTGAATTCAGGGTTGAATTCAGAGTTGAACTGCTACATGCTTCTATAGAACTAAAGTGTAGGGCTAATAAATTTAAAATGTGCGGTGAATAAAAATGAATACAACAACGGTGGAGTTAACCTTCGTAAAATCTACCAAGGGAACGCACGTATACGGCTCTGATGCTGCAGAGGCCGCCACGCCTTCGGTTTATATTAAGCGCTCTGCGCTGCCAGAAAATCCGCCTAAGGTAATTACGCTTAGGTTGGAGTGGGAATAGTTGAAATGGGGGGTAATTGCGGTATGCCCAAAGTGGACGTTGATGTTACTCGCTCCCCCTCCATTGATTTTTGTTATACAGAACACATTTTTTATCAGCTCTGGCATAATTTATCGCTATTACTATTAGTTAAATAAACGCAGTGCTTAGTTACATTGCAAGTTCATAAACGGAAAATTAAAAGGGTAAATATTGTCATGTCCATAACACATTTATTTCACGGCCGAATTAAATTAATAGGCGCACTGAGTTGCGTTGCGTTATTGACGGCATGTGGTGGAGGTGGAGGAGGTGATAAAACATCTGTACCAAGCAGTGTCGTGCAGTCGAGTGCTGCTAGTGTCGTTGCTAGCAGTGCCAGTAGCTTAAGCGTGAGCAGTGCAAGTAGCTCTGTTACTCCAGATGTTACGCCCGACGCCTTTAGTTTCACAACTGTTACAGGTGCAGCGCTGAGCACAAGTATTACCTCCACAGCCATTACTATTTCTGGCATTAATACAGCAGCAACGATCAGTATTATCGGCGGGCAATATGCTATTGGCGGTGGTGCGCCAACTGGTAATGCAGGGACAATTACCAACGGTCAAACGGTTAAAGTGACCCTTTTGACATCGGCGACAGCTGGCACTACCACGCAAGCCGTGTTGACAGTAGGTGGTGTGGCAGGGGCTTTTTCTGCGACTACAGCCAATGCGATTGGCGGCGGCCTCAATATCGCAACCGTGGTGACAACCCTGGCTGGCACCGCCGAGGGTGCTGATGGTGTCGGTTTGGCAGCGAGATTCAGCTTACCAAAAGGTATTACCAGAGTTGGTGATAACCTTTATGTTGCAGATACAAGCAACCATACTATCCGCAAAATCGTTATATCGACGGGTGTCGTTACTACGTTTGCGGGGAGGAGAAGTGATTCGAATAGTGTGGATGGCACAGGCACAGCGGCGAGTTTCGCAAACCCAAAGGGCATCACCAGCGATGGCACTCACCTCTACGTTACCGATAGAAATAAAATCCGCAAAATCGTTATAGCAACGGGTGTCGTCACCACCCTCGCGGGAAGCGCTTCAGAAGGTAGTGCAGATGGCACAGGCACGGCGGCAAGTTTTAATTATCTAAGCGGCATCACCAGCGATGGCACTAGCCTCTATGTTGTTGATACCCACAATCATAAAATCCGCAAAATCGTAATAGCGACGGGTGTCGTTACTACGCTAGCGGGGAGTGGTTCAGAAGGCGGTACTGATGGCACCGGCTCGGCGGCAAGTTTTAATTACCCGGTCGGCATCACCAGCGATGGTACCAATCTTTATATTGCTGATACCCTAAATAGTACCATCCGTAAGATCGTGATAGCGACGGGTGTCGTTACTACCTTTGCGGGAAGGAAAGCTCTGCCAGGTAGTGCAGATGGTGTTGGCACGGCGGCGAGTTTCACCTTCCCAAATGGCATCATCAGCGATGGAACTAACCTTTATGTTGCTGATAGCGTTAATAGCACTATCCGCAAAATCGTGATAGCGACGGGTGCCGTTACTACGGTGGCGGGGATGACAGCTACACCGGGTAGTACAGATGGCACAGGCACGGCGGCTAGGTTCAGATTTCCATTCGACCTCGCCAGCGATGGTACTAATCTCTATATTGCTGATAACAATAATAATGCTATCCGCAAAATCGTGATAGCGACCGGTGTTGTCACTACTCTAGCAGGGAGCGGTTGGGAATTCTTTCCAGATGGTACAGGCTCTGCCGCGATTTTTGGTGCTCCAACGGGCATCACCAGCGATGGACGTAACCTCTATGTTGCCGATACTGAGAGTAATAAAATCCGCAAAGTCGTGATAGCGACGGCTGTCACCACCACCCTAGCGGGGAGCGGTTCACAAGATGACGATGATGGAACCGGTATGGCGGCGAGTTTCTTTAGCCCATCCGGCATCACCGGCGATGGTACTAACCTCTATGTTTCTGATACCAACAATCATAAAATCCGCAAAATCGTAATAGCGACTGGTGTTGTTACTACATTAGCAGGGAGCGGCTTTGGTGGAGGTGTTGATGGCACTGGCACGGCAGCGAGTTTCTTTTTCCCTCGCGGCATCATCAGCGATGGCACTAACCTTTATATCGCCGATACCAACAATCATAAGATCCGCAAAATCGTGATAGCAACAGGTGTCGTTACCACCCTAGCGGGGAGCGGTTCAATCGGTTATGCAGATGGCACGGGCGAGGCCGCGACCTTCAGCCACCCATCCGGCATCACCAGAGATGGTGCTAACCTCTATGTTGCTGATAGCGGCAACCAAAAAATCCGCAAAATCGTGATAGCAACAGGTGTCGTCACCACCCTAGCGGGGGGCGGCTTAGGCACCAGTGCAGATGGCACGGGCGAGGCGGCGAGTTTCAATCACCCGTCCGGCATCACCAGCGACGGCACTAACCTTTATATTACGGATGAACACACGCATAAAATCCGCAAAATAGTGATGGCAACGGGTGTCGTCACCACCCTAGCGGGGAGCGGTTCAATCGGTTATGCAGATGGCACCGGCACGGCAGCGAGTTTCTTCTACCCAGCAGGCATCACTACCGATGGTTTTGAGCTATTTGTGACAGATAGTGGAAATAGTACGATTCGCAGAATTCACTAAGTTTGCGTTGTTTAAAAAAGAAGGCCGCCTTTCAATGGCGGCCTTCTTTATAAATCACTACCCCTTTCTTATACTCCATCGACGTAACACCCACTCACTACTAGGAAAAGTATATGTTTAAAAGTTTAGCGGCAGATATGTTGGGGCTCAGCGATATTGGTAAAATTATCGACCCACAAGATTTTGATAAGGCTGATATCGACGATTATATTTTTAATGAAGACAATGAAAAAATCATTGTGCTTATAAAGTCAAAAATCGATGAATACTGTTTTACCAATCTTGCGGTCATGCACTTGGATGGCAATATTGCCATCAGTAAAAAGCGTACGCTGAATCGCTATCCTTACAAACACTACCCCATCAGCAATGTGCGTCTTGAAACCGCAGGTACGGTAGATTTGGATGTGGAATTAAAATTCAACATTGGCGATAAAGAAATGTCTATTGATATCGATAAAAAGCAAATCGAAAAAGTAAAAGATATCTACAAAGCTCTGTTTAGCATTTCCGAAAAGTTTAAAGAAATGCAAATGCAAATGAATACCTTGCAGCAAACGCAAGACGCTGTAAGCAAAATGTTTTCTATCAAAGAACTGCCTGAGCAAATGATTTTAAATCTGCCAGACATTATCAACGAAACGGTGAGCCAAGTAGCCTCAACATACACCGAACGTCGCCGTGAAATTCAAAGTTTTGATTTTGGTGAAATCTACAAGCGTTATCTTGAAGCCTAATCTATGAGAAAGCCCTTCCTGTTGCCAATTAACCTTGGCTACAGGAAAATTCTTTAAGGGGGTAGAAGCGTTCAGCAGAAAAATATATAAATTAGCTGCCTAATCGCTTGGCCACTTTTAATTCTAGTATTTTCAAACAAGTTGCCTCTATGCCCCAAAACACCGTTATAGAACCCCCAAGGCAACACCTGCGGCAGTTGACGATTATTCGCAGCTTGTTGCTCTGTTTTTTATGGTGCAGTTTTCTGGGCAGTGTTTGGGTGGAAACGACCAACTTGCCTTATGCGCAGGTGGCGGCTGTGTTGTGTGTGTTTAATGCGGTGCATGTGTTTACGTTTTTTCGGTTGCGGCAAGCCTTGCCGGTGACTGACCTTGAGTTTTTTATTCAGCTATTAATGGATGTGGTTTGCCTTAACCTGCTGTTCTATTTTAGTGGCGGCGCAACCAATCCTTTTGTGTCTTATTTGCTGGTGCCTGTGTGTATTTCGGCGGCGACTTTGCCGTGGCGATTCACCTGGTTTATAACGGCGCTGTGTGTTGCTGCTTATTCAATGCTGTTGTTCTTTCATGTCGCGCTGCCGATTTTTGCGATGGATCACACCCATGCGCAATCTGCCTTGAGTTGGCATATTTTAGGGATGTGGTTTAACTTTTTTGTAAGCGCAACGCTGATTACTTATTTCGTGGTGAAAATGGCAAAAAGCCTGCGCCAGCAAGAGACAGTGTTAAATGACCTGCGTGAAGATGAATTACGCAATGAGCAAGTCATTGCCGTTGCAACTTTGGCGGCGGGTGCTGCACACAATATCAATACGCCCTTGGCGACCATGACGGTATTGCTGGCAGAGTTGCGCAGCGAATATGAAAAAGATTCGCAGCTCTCAGCCGATTTACATGTGCTCTCGCAACAAGTTGCTCAGTGCGCAGCTAGTCTTAAACAGATGGTGCAAGATTCCTCGGCCGCGACAAAAGGGCAACACAAGCAGCAACCCATTAAAACCTATTGCAACTCCATTATTGATCGCTGGCAATTAATGCGGCCAGCGGTGACGTTTAGCGTTCATTTTTCTGAAAATATTGCGCAACAACTTATCGCCTACGATTCGCGCCTCGATCACGCCATCATCAATGTATTAAATAACGCGGCCGATGCAAGCCCAGAGAATATTCGCATTGAAATTCAGTTAGATCAGCAGGATTTATCGTGGCAAATTGTGGATCAAGGCGAGGGCATTGCAGATGATGTGTTTAGTATGTTGGGCAAAGAAACTGTAAGCACCAAAGCATCGGGTCTTGGCATTGGCATGTTGCTATCGCACACCACCATCAAGCGCAACGGCGGCAGCGTAGTACAAGCGCCTAACAAACCTCGGGGCACCATCACCACAATTCGGCTGCCGCTCCAAAGCGTTTCTTAAAAATGGCAATGAGCATAAGTAAGTGCCTTTCCCTCTGCCCCCAAATTAATAAATTGACCCGCTCTACAGGGCTGAGCTAGGCTTTCGGTTAGCGCGAGAACGAAGGCGGTTAAAATGTATCTGCTCCCCTTTTTCTTGAAAGCATTCGATTAGGGCGATTAGCCAGCTACCCAACACTAAACAAACGCTGTAAGGAGCTACCCATGCAAACCATGAAGCAAATTGTGTGCGATACCGTAAACCTTTTACCCGAACAGGCTACCTTTGACGATGCCATTTACGCGCTTTACGTACGGCAGAAGCTTGAGGAAGGTCTGCGCGACCTTGACGAAGGCCGCACCCATACCCAAGAGGAAGTGGAGCAGCGACTATTAGGCAAGTGCCTATGATGAAAGTGATTTGGTCTGAAGGAGCTTTGCTGGATTTAGAACATATTCGTGATTACATCGCGCAAGATAATCCAGTTTACGCCAATATGTTTGTTGAACGTCTGCTTAAAACCACTCGCCATTTACCTCGGTTCCCACAAAGCGGCAGGCAGATGCCTGAAGCGAAAGACCCCAATATCCGTGAAGTGCTTTATCAAGGCTATCGCATTGTGTACCGGCTTAGCCCTGACCTTATCGAAGTGGTGATGGCGGTGCACGGTAGCCGTGATCTTGGTGGCCAAGAAAATACCCCTAGCGACTAAAAAGAAGTACCCCAGTACATTTCTGCACTGACAAATTCGCTCAATGGGGGGGTCATCCTCGCAGAGGATCCAGCGCCTTCCACACGGAAAGTCACAGGATCCCCTTCGGGGATGACGGGAAAAGAAACTAAGTAAGCGCCTTCCCATTTCCCCCACCCCCCAAAAATTAATAAATTGACCCGCTCTACAAGGCTGGGCTAGGCTTTGAGCGTATTCAGGGTATGAGCGAGAGTTTATTGTTGGCCAGCACGACCCCAATGAAAAGCATGCCATTAAAGAATTGATTGATATTGCTCAAGCACCAAGCTCGCCGGTTATTCAGCGAGCGCCCTGTGGTTAACAACGGGTAAGCGCAATGGAACCACTATTTGATATTTTTTGGGATGATGCCAAAGCTAACAGCAATCTAGCCAAGCATGGCGTTACCTTTGCGCAAGCGGCTACCGTTATGCTTGATCCTTTAGCAATGACCGTTTTTGATGCTGCCCACAGCCAAACAGAAGAACGATGGTTTACACTGGGGCTAGCAAGTGATGGCCGTTTACTCGCTATTGCACACACGTACCACTTTATTGACGAACAAAATATTCAAGTGCGTTTGATTTCAGCGCGGGAAGCTACGCGCCACGAACGACAAGCCTACGAACACGCTCAACTTTAAAGGTGACCAGCATGAACACAACCGCCATAGACGATGATGACGATATGCCTGCCGAGATTGATTTTTCAAAAGGTGAACGCGGTAAATTCCACCGAGCAGGCGCTCGCCTGCAATTACCCATTCATCTTGAAGCACAAGTGCAAAACACGCTTGTCGCCATTGCCAACGCCAAGGGTATCGACCTTTCTGTATTTGTGAATGACTTGCTGAAAAAGGATATTGAGTTGATTCAGCTAGCGCGGTAAGGCAAATCAAAAACAGTAACTAAGAAAGAAGAAAACCCGCAACGCTTTGCAGTGTTGTGGGTTTAGCGAGTGCTTTTTTAATTTAAAAGGAAAGATTAAACATCAATCGAGACTGACCCTATCGATCGCTAAAAAGCCATAATGCCGACTAGAAAGAAACTGTCATTAAATTACTAAGCGCCATGATTGCCAAACACACTATGGAAGTCCCCGTAGAACAACTCCGTAACGCCAGCTAAGAGAGAACAGACTATGCAATCGATAAAGCAGTCCGCTCATGAACTAATTGACCATTTGCCTGAACAAGCCACATGGGATGACGTGATGTACACATTGTATGTGCGTCAAAAGCTAGAGCGCTCTTTAAAAGCCGTTAGTGAAGGCAAAGTTACATCGCACGAAGAGGCTAAAAAAAGGTTATTAGGCAATGATCGTTGATTGGTCTGATCTTGCACTGGATGATTTAGAAGATATAAAACATTACATCGGCAAAGATTCTCCATTCTATGCGCGAGAGTTTATTGATTTGGTGTTTACAGCAGCTGAGCGCTTAATTGATTTTCCGCTCAGCGGCCGAGAAGTTCCCGAAGCAGACGACAAAACGATTCGTGAAATCATCGTGCAATCGTATCGTGTTATGTACCGCGTAGACCCACACCGCGTGCTTATGCTTGCTGTGATGCACGGCAGCCGTGATCTTGCCAATCCTAAGAACCAGCCTTGGGAAACCCACTAGCAACTGATAGATCAGCAGCTAAAAAGAAAAAGCTCAGCTCATTGTGGAGCTAGTCTTTCGGGCGGAGCGAGAGCGAAGGTAATTGAGTTAAATTCCTCCGTCCCCATTTGCGCCATTTGCGCTCCATCTCATGCGTTAAGAAGGTATATCGACACTTGATGGGTTATCTTTAATCAATATCCGTCTGCATTGAAACTAAATCCTTCTTTCCGCTTTTCCTCAGTTCACACACAGCAACGACACTGGATCCCTTCGGGGATGACGAGCGTATAAGTGCCAACACGCACTAATGACTCGCCGGTTTCTTTTGCAGTTTACGTTGCAGTGTGCGCCTGTGCATGCCTAGTGTGCGGGCGGCGGCGGAAATATTTCCTTGGTGATCCTGTAGAATTTTTTGAATGTGTTCCCACTCAATTCTATCCAAGCTGGGTGTGGAAATCGGCGTGGGTTCTTCTTCCATTAAATCGGCTTCGCTAAAACCTTTTAGCACTTCGTCTACATCAATCGGTTTGCAAAAATAATTGAGCGCGCCGAGTTTTATGGCTTCAACGGCGGTTGAAACGCTGGAGTAACCCGTGAGCATAATAATTTGAATATCGGGGTTAATGGTTTTAAGGCTGCGGATAAGCGCCAGCCCAGATTCTTGCGCAATTTTTAAATCTACCAAGGCTTTATTAAAGTGCGTTTGCTGCGCGGCGTGTTCAGCAGAAGAAACATTAAAACAAACTTCTACCTGAAACCCGCGCCGTGTGAGCGCGCGCTGCATGACCTGACAAAATACTTCGTCGTCATCGACCACCAGCATTGTATTCATCGTGTTTTGCCTTCTTTCATGGTGTTCCACTTTCTCTCATAGCTTTTCGCCTTCTCTCAAAGCGTACCGCCTTCTTGCCCATGAATATCCACCCAAAGATGGCGCAGCCCCAGTGCGGCTAACCATGCTGGCCCCGCATCTTGTTTTAGCATGCCGATGGTGGCTGCGCTGCCTGCGAGTACGCATAAATCGGCAACCACTGTTACTGCGGCCATATGTTGCACTGGCCAGCCCGTTTTTGGGTTGAGGATATGGCCGTAGCGAATACCGTTAAGGGTGAAGCAGCGTTCGTAGTCGCCGCTGCTGGCAATGCCGCCGCTGAGTAATTCTAGGGTATGTATTGCTTCTGGGTTTTGTTGGCGCGGGTGTTTAACGCCAATGCGCCAAGGGCTGCCGTCGGGGTGGGCGCCTATAACGCGAATATCGCCGCCCAAATTGATAAAGCCGTGGTGCGCGCCTGCATTCCAGCACAGGGTGGCCAATCGGTCGGCGGCGTATTCTTTGACTATGCCGCCTAAATCTAACTCCATGCCGGGTTGAAAGCTAATGGTCGGTGCATCCCAGTGCACTTTATGCCAGCCAATTCGCTGTAGCAATTGCTCAATGTGACCTTGCTCTGGCAGACGGTTGGCTTTGAAATTCCATGCTTGCCGCAAAAGGCCAGAGGTAATATCGAATAGGCCATCGCTCTGCAAGTAACAGGCGTGGGCGTAGTTCAGCAGGCTGGCGGTTTCGTCGTCAACTTGAATGCTGCCGCCGTGCGCTGCCACCTGATTGATGCCAGATAAAATGCTGTCGGGGCGGTAGCGAGAATAGCGCTGCTCAAGGCGGTTGGCATCGGCAATGGCTTGTTGGGCAATGCCTTGGGCGCTGGTGTGGTCGCGCGCATATAGCTGAATTTCACAGGGTGAACCCATGGCGTGAAAGGCAAACTTAAACGGCTTGAGCGAATTCATTTACAGGTGTATGCCCCAATTAAACACCAAGGTGCCTTTGCGCTCTAGCTGATAGCCATTGGGCTTATCGGATACCGGTTGCAGCCATTCTACGCCCCAGCGTGTGCCCGCCAATGAGCCAGTGTCTATATTGCCCGATAAGCCTAGGCCGACATCTGCGAAGCGGCCGCCGTAGTTTTGGGTGTAATCGCCTGCGCCAATGGCGATATGGGTGTTGTTGAACGCGCCTTTGATGGTGTCTTGATCTGTGTAAAGCCCGCGCACTGAGACAGATAAGCTGCGGTTTAGCGCATAACTTCCCCACAGGGTGGATTGGATGATGTCGCCCAAGGCATAGCCAGAGGCGTTTTTATCCTCTAGCCGTTGGGTGGCGCTCACTTGTGCGCCCCACGCGACGATCGTGTTAAGAGTTGTGCTCAGAAGCGTGTTTTGGCCAGTGAGCGTAAGGCTGGGTTTGAAATCCCAAGTGCCGCTGCCCAATTGCATGCCGTATTCCAAGAAGCCCATGTCGATGCCCATCATGGGGCGCATTTTTAAGCCGACATCGGCGGTAGGCGCGCTCACGCCCAGCCCCATATGCAGCTCGGCATTATTCCCTTTGAATAGGCGGATGAGGCCGTGGGCTTCGGTATCGCCCAAGCCCGATGAGGTGTGGGCGTGTTGTGCATGGGTAATGGCCATGCCTATGGAATCCATGCCGCCGGTGCGTGGGGATTCGTTCAGTAACCGCATGTCCATACTCATATCCACAAACTGCGGCATCAGCATAAGCGTAAGCCAGTCGGTGGGCGCGTACATAATATCCAGCATGTGCATGCGCATAGTCATGTGGGTGGGGCGAACATAGCAGGGGTGGCCATCGCAGGCGTTATTGATGAGGGCGTAATCGCTCAGGGCTTTCCCATTTTGCGATATATCGCCGCCCTGTTGCATGGCCATTAGACGGTAGCCAAGCATCACATCGCCGCTGTTTTCTAGCAGGTGGTCAAACTGTACGCCTGCCGGTGCGGCGTGTGCGTGATGAGGCGCGCTGTGATGCGCGTGTTCGCTATGATCGTCATCGTCTTGACCAAGCGCGCTGCTGGGCAGGGCGTTTTGTCTTCTTTCACCAAGGTCAATGTTGAGGCCGATATTAAACAAATAGGAATCAAAATCCGCATAGGGCGCTTCGCCTTTGCCCCCCAGTTTCAAGTCGCCTGCGTGGCGCATGTGTTCGTAGCTGAGTTCAATGCTCATGCCATGGCGCAGGGTTTTGGTGAGGGCGATACCGGCGGTGAGGGTGCCATAGGCAGAGAGCCTTGCATCGCTGGAGTAATGTTTTGGCAGCTTTGCTCTATCGAAAGGGATAGTGTCTTCAGTTGAGGCTGCGTCCGGTTTGCGCGTGTATAGCCCCTGATCGGTAATCATGTAGGGGATGTAAAAATCCGCTTGGGTTTGCGTGTAGTAGCGCAGGCGCGGCGAGAGCGTCCAAGTTTTGGCTAGGGGTTGTATCCATTCAATATCCAAGGTGTGCGCCTGAATGCCCCAGTTATCCTGAAAGTAGCGGTAGCCGGTGTGCAAGGCGGCATCGGTGGTTTGAATATGCTGAATGTACTTTAGGCTTAGGCTGCCTTGGTTGCGCAAATCTGGGCGCTGCTCCAACACGGCCACCAATTCGGCGTCGTAGGTGTAGTTGGCGAGGGCATTGCCACCGGCCTGACCCTGCTGTTTAAGCGGGTCGATAAAGGCGACTTCAACCGCTTTATAGGGGTTAGATTGGTAGCCAAAACTGTGGGTAAAACTCAGGCCTGCCTCCAGCAGCGCGCCTTGGTTGATGACTTGGGTGGCGCCCAGATTCAAGCCCCAGTCATCGCGCTTGCCTTTCAATGTGGGCGAAAGCCCATCGTGTTGGAGAGCAGAATGCCCACTGTTTTGTGAAGCAGAGTGATCGTTTAGATCCAATCGGCTAGAGGAAAAAGTGCGGTTGTAAATATCGTCGCCGCGCCGCTCGTAAGTGAGCATGTAAGGCTCATACACATGGGGCACCACATCGTGATCGAGCAGGGCGTGGGTTTTGTTGTAGCTGTAACTCAAACCGGCGCTGAGCGTGGTGAGTTTGCGATTGAAATCCCAACTGCCCGACACATGGCCAAACAGCGAATCAAAATCGCGTTCCTGCGATAAACCGCCGCCCATATTTACCTTGGCGTCTTTTAAGTCGCGGCTAAGAGTGAGATCAAACTGCTGGCGCACCTCGGGCGATGCACTGGAAAGCGTGTGGACTAATCTTGAGTCAACACCACCGCCAGCACCAATAATCACCTTGCCGTCGCTATCGGTTATCAAGGGTCTGCGCTGGGCGTCAAGCTTTAATGAGCTGTATAGATAGGGCGATGCACCGGTTAGGCTGTGGGGTAGGCCTTCGTTTGCGGCCTCGCCACTTTCAGGGTCATGGATGTGCCCAGAGTCATCTACCGATGCCCCCGTGGTGACGTGGGTGTGGGTTGTATTGATACGGTTGCCACGGGCAGAAAGCGGGGCGGTGGCTACGGGTGTTGCGCCCGACCAGGTATCTTGCGTAAGCGTGAGGGTGCCCGTGAGGTCATTGGTCAGGGTGAAGTTGATATTGCCAAGAATCGTATCAACGTCTATGGGCTGGAAATTGCTGCTCATTCCCGCCAAATCCCGTTTGCCTTCTGAGTAGTGCTCGTAGATCACGCTGACGGAATCGCCTTCTGCCGCGCTAACAGGTTGCATCATCAGGCCGGGCAAGGCCATGGCGGCTAGGGTGAGGCTGGCCAGCGAGACTTCGCTTTTATGGGGGTGTTTGCTGGTGTGTTCGTTAAGGTGCTTTGTAGGTTTATTCAGGTAATTAGTAACAGCCACAGCCACCTCCGGCTGCTGCGCTATCGCCGCCGGACGCGGCTTCGCGGCTGCTCTCTACATGCTGGCGTAACTTGCTCTGCAAGGGGCGAGGGTTTGGTTCCATCTGCTTTTTGGCCAAGGTGCC
>SYDJ01000146.1 GCA_005801205.1 Gammaproteobacteria bacterium | reverse complement strand
CTTCGGCAAAGGTGTTATAAAAACTAAAACTTGCACGTACAGTTCCGGGAATTTCGAACTGATCCATAATCGGTTGCGCACAGTGATTTCCGGTGCGTACAGCAATGCCCTGCTTATCTAATAGGACACCAACATCCGCCGGATGTGCCCCATTAAGCATAAAACTCATCACACTGGTTTTATGCGCTGAAGTGCCAATTAATTTAATACCATCAGTCGTACGGGCTTTTTCTTCGGCGTAAGCAAGCAACGCTTGTTCATGTGCTGACGCTGCTTCGCGATCGAGATTATTTAAATAATCAATCGCAGCACCAAAACCAATGACACCTGCAATATCTGGTGTGCCCGCTTCAAATTTGTAAGGCAACTGATTGAAGGTTGTGCCTGCAAAACTCACGGTTTCAATCATCTCACCGCCACCCTGATAAGGCGGCATAGATTCTAAAATGTCGCGCTTACCGTAGAGCACACCCAAACCTGTTGGGCCAAATAATTTGTGTGCGGAGAATACGTAAAAATCGCAATCTAGCGCTTGAACATCTACCGCCCAATGGCTAACAGCTTGCGCGCCATCGATTAATACTTTTGCGCCCACTGCATGTGCGTCCACAATAATTTTTTCGATAGGATTAATCGTACCCATCGCATTGGAAACATGACCCACAGCAACCATTTTTACATTGGCATCTAGGATGGAGGCAAAAGCTTGCATATCAATAGTGCCAGTTGAATCTACTGGAATAGCTTCAACGCTTGCGCCAGTCGCCTGCGCAATTAATTGCCAAGGAACAATATTGGAGTGATGCTCCATTGCCGACACTAAAATACGGTCACCGGCTTTTAAATTCGCCTTCCCCCAACTTGCAGCAACCAAGTTAATACTTTCGGTGGTGCCGCGCGTCCAAATAATTTGTTTTGCATCGGGAGCATTAATAAATTCTGCGACCTTGGTGCGCGCTGCTTCAAATTTTACGGTGGCGCGATCAGCTAAGGCGTGGGCACCACGATGCACATTGCTGTTGTCATTGCGGTAGTAATCACTGATTGCATCGATTACCGCATTGGGTTTTTGCGTAGTCGCTGCATTATCTAAATAGACTAAAGGTTGCCCATTAACCTCTTGATGAAGAATAGGGAAATCGGCGCGAATCCGATCCACATCAAACGAAACAACCATCATTCATCTGCCATAGCTAATAAAGTTTGATCGCGACCAAAGAGCGCCGCCAAACGTGGAAACAAATAATCATGCACCGCCACTTCCGGGATTTGTTCCAACAATTCATTAATGAAACCAAAGCTCAACATGACTTCGGCTTCAGTGCGCGACACGCCACGGCTTTGCAAATAGTAGAGTGCAGTTGCGTTTAACTGACTGACAGTTGCGCCGTGGGCACACTTAACATCGTCCGCATAAATTTCTAATTCAGGCTTGGTATAGATCTCAGCCTTATTAGAGGTAAGTAAATTTCTATTGCTTAACTCTGCCAAGGTTTTTTGCGCATCTTTGTGGATATAAATGCGGCCATTAAAAATGGCCTGCGCAGAATCAGCAATAATGCCACGGAAGACTTCGCTGGTAGTGCAATGTGGAACCCAGTGCTGGACGTTGCTGTGGTAATCCACCATTTGATTGTTGCGCGGCAAATAAACGCCCTGCAGATTCAACTCAGCACCTTGGCCACGATGATTAATTTGATAATCGATACGTTTTAATTTACTGCCAAGCGCCAGCGTAAAACCCCGCATGCGCGCATTACGCAGCAAGTTCACATGCACAGCACCAATATGCTGAATATTCTCTTCTTCCAGATTCAAACGGTAATGTTGCAGCTGCGCATTGTCACCCACTACGATTTCAGTTAGAGCATTAACAAAACTATTTTGCACATCACGGGAAGAAATAAAGTGTTCAATAATGTCTGCTTGTGCAGAATCTTCCAGCACGACAAGTAATCGCTGATTAACCGATACGGCTTGCGCTTCAGGGGTAGAAACCTGCACCACATAAATAGGTTTAGCCAAAGATTGGTTGCGCGGCACGTG
The DNA here is from genome assembly GCA_005801205.1 of Gammaproteobacteria bacterium. Taxonomy (GTDB): domain Bacteria; phylum Pseudomonadota; class Gammaproteobacteria; order Pseudomonadales; family Cellvibrionaceae; genus Cellvibrio. Next base: position 1,651 of record SYDJ01000146.1, on the reverse strand, counting down.
CACCAAAACACCATCGTCCAACCAAGCGTTGTTTAAGGTGGCAAACAAATGTTGCGGGCCTTCAACTACTTTATTGAGATGTTTAGCAATAAGTTGTTGCTGCGCGTCATTCGCCTGAGAGAAGCGCACAACTTCCGTAGACAAATCGCTAGAGCTTGCCGCATCAAACACGCCATTTATAAATACCAAGCGAATTGCATCGACCGCAATAAATTCAGCTTCCACATTCAAGCTGGTAGCTTTCGTAGCCCATGCTTGAGGACTATTTTTTTGCAGCGAAGCGAGCGATGTATTTTTCCAATGTTCAGTTTTGCGCGTTGGCCAAATTACATGCTGCCAATCATTTGCAGCCTGCGCACGCAAATCACCCAACCACGCAGGGCTCTGTTGCTGCGTAGCAAGTTGTAAGGCTTGTTGTTGAAAATCAGTCATTGATTACACAGCCTCTTCTTCAAGCCATGCGTAACCTTTTTCTTCCAACTCTAGCGCCAGCTCTTTACCGCCAGTTTTTACAATGCGGCCATTCGCCAGCACGTGCACATAATCGGGAACTATATAATCAAGCAAGCGTTGGTAGTGCGTCACTACAATAAAGCTACGATCGGCGGAGCGCATTTCGTTTACGCCATTGGCAACAACTTGCAACGCATCAATATCCAAACCTGAGTCAGTTTCATCGAGAATGCACAAGCTTGGTTCCAACAACATCATTTGCATAATTTCGTTGCGCTTTTTTTCGCCGCCAGAAAAACCTTCGTTAACGCCGCGCTTTAAAAATGCTGGATCAAGACTTACGCGTTTGCTGGTTTCACGCGCGAGCTTCATAAACTCGACTGCTGACAATTCTGTTTGGCCATGATGTTTACGTTTAGCATCTACTGAAGCTTTTAAAAACTCCATATTGCTCACGCCGGGAATTTCTACCGGATATTGAAATGCTAAAAACAAACCTTCACGAGCGCGCTCTTCAATTTCCAACTCAAATAAATCTTTGCCGTTAAATTCAACTGAACCACCGGTTACTTCATAACCATCGCGACCAGAGAGTACATTACCGAGGGTACTTTTACCCGCGCCGTTTGGGCCCATGATGGCGTGAACCTCACCTGGTTTAATGGTGAGACTCAAACCTTTAAGGATGTCTTTTTCTTCCACTTTGGCAAACAAATCAGTAATGCGTAACATAAAGTTCTTAATCCGATAATTTTGTCTAATACGGTATTCGTTTTTCGCAATTAACTTGCGAGCTTTTAACCTACAGAACCTTCAAGGCTCACTTCCAATAATTTGCCAGCTTCCACCGCAAATTCCATGGGCAATTCTTTAAATACTTCACGGCAAAATCCATTCACAATCATTGATACTGCTTTCTCTGCATCAAGACCACGCTGTTTACACAGAAACAATTGATCATCGCTTACTTTTGAGGTTGTGGCTTCGTGTTCAATAACTGCCGTTGGGTTTTTACTTTCGATATAAGGGAATGTATGCGCACCGCATTTATCGCCAATCAACAGCGAATCACATTGCGTGTAATTGCGCGCACCTTCGGCACCGGGATTCATACGGACTAAACCGCGATAAGCATTGGAGCTTTTGCCGGCTGAGATGCCTTTAGAAATAATTGTTGAGCGCGTGTTTTTTCCAATAT
>SYDJ01000014.1 GCA_005801205.1 Gammaproteobacteria bacterium | reverse complement strand
TGGGTGGGTCATTGCATCGGGCTCTTTGCAGAGTTCAAGCAGTGTGCGAGCAACGCGGCCGGTCACATCAAGAAAGGCAAGGTCGCCCACTTTACGGGTGGTGGCGCGCAAACGGCGAGCCATTTGAATACCTAAGGCAAATAAGAATTCGGGATGTGCTTCAGAGATTTCTTGGAATTTGGCGTAACCAATTTCAGCCACTTCACATTCGGTTTTGGCTCTTACCCATGCGCTGCGAGAATCTTTGTCGTCAAACAAGCCCATCTCACCAAAGAAATCACCATCGTTGAGGTAGGCTACAATCATTTCATGGCCATCGTCATCTTCGATCAGAACGGTCACTGAACCTTTAACAATGTAGTACAAGGAATCACTTTTATCGCCAGCATAAATAATGGTGCTTTTGGCCGGGTAGCGGCGGCGATGGCAGTGGACTAAAAATTCGTCCACGTTCTTGATATGCGGTGTAAGAGATACTGAGACCAAGGTGGTGCTCCTGTTAGTAAGCCCATTGTAATTCGTAAGCCAAGGGCGATAAATATTCTTATTATGGCTTGTTGAGGCAGAATCTACCAGTTAATAGCCATTTCTTTGTGACGTCGTTATAAGCCTAGCGCCATTCATTGTCTACAAGAAAATTGTATTTTTGTTGCCTTTGTTGATTTTGGTGACATTTTCATTTTTATTAGCTTGCTGTGGTAATCTTGCCGCCTACATTATTGTCCTATTTATAGCTCCATTTATCGGTCTAAGAGGTTCACATGCAAGCAGTAGTTAAATGGGTGGATGGCGCCCAGTTTTTAGCGGAATCGGGTAGCGGTCACGCGGTATTAATGGATGGCCCTCCAGATCACGGCGGCCGCAATACCGGTGTTCGCCCTATGGAAATGTTGTTGATGGGCTTGGGTGGTTGTTCGTCTTTTGATGTGATGAGTATTCTCACTAAAGCGCGTCAAGCGGTGACGGATTGTCGTTGTGAATTGCAGGCTGAGCGTGCAGAAGGTGTACCTTCGCCGTTCACTAAAATTCACATGCAATTTATTGTGACGGGTAAAGAGCTTAAAGAAGCGCAAGTAAAGCGTGCCGTTGAACTCTCTGCGACTAAATATTGTTCAGCATCCATTATGCTGGAAGCGGGCGGCGTGGAAATTACTCATGCTTACGAAATTCGTGAAGCCTAATCAAAACCAGTAATACTAAAAAGCCCGCAGGATTATTGAATCCTGCGGGCTTTTTTTTGTTCAAATTTTATATTGCTTTAGGCTTTATTGGGGGATTCTATTCAGTTCTGCATCCATCTCTCCGGCCAACTCGGCCAATAACGTGCTGTAGGCTTGCGCCAAAGCTTTTGCGCCTGAGTTTACTGAGGTGCTGCGGGTAAAGTTTTTTCTCAGCAAATTACGTTTAGTCTCGTTATCCATCAGCTCCCAATTGGCGTTGAGCTTGGCTTGATTGGCTGTGCGTGAAAGTTCATCAACGCGTATACGAATGCTAAAGCGCGGTTTGCTATCAATGCGCCAAGGGAAGTAGACAAAGTTACGCGTGCTATTGGCTTGGGTTAAGTTAAGTGCGGTGACGCGGGCGATGCTTTTATCGAGCGGCTCTGCCCAAAACGCATTATCAGACATGTTCAAACTGTTGTTGGATTGATTATCAATAATTTGCGAACGATTGAGATAATCGGCAATGTCAATTGGGCCTATGCCTATTAGTTGATTGATGTTGTTGTTTTCAGTGTGTGCTTGATTTTTCTCTCGGTCTAGTTGAGCTGTCAAATAGTAAAAGTTCTTCTGTGGTGAATGCTGGCACGATAGAAATAAACTACAGCTAAAGGCAATTAAAAGAATTCGGCGCATCATTTTTTATCCTTAGATGGTGAGTTTTTGCCGCGCAATACGGCTTCTGGTTGCTGCTCTAAGGTTTCGCTTAAGCTGCGGAATGCTTGCGCGGAGCGGCTAATATCATTGAGCGTGCTATTGAGTTGATTAATTAAAGGAGCGTCTTCAGAGAAATTATTGTCTATAGCGGCGGCCGTTTTATTGATTTGATCCAAACTAAGGCTTAAATCCTTTAAGCTTTTGTTGAGTGATTTGGCGAGCTCAGGTGTTTGTGTATTAAGTTCTGCTACTAGCTTGTCAATTTCTACACGTGTTTTTTCAATATTCTGCGCAAGCTGTGAGACTTGAACGCTAACATTGTTGGAGGTTTTTTCAATCGAAATGGCCGCGCGGTTTACGCTTTTAATCGTGGCTTGAATTTCACCGGTTTTGATAATCTTATTTAGCTCAATGGCAAATTCATCGATATGTGTAACCATCCCTTTGATATCCATTTCAGCAAAACTTTTGGATAGCTCCTCAAATTGTGTTGCTACAGTTGGTAACTCACGATAGTCCGTTTGCAAACCGTAAAGTTTTGCCGGAGACTCTGGGTAAAAATCCAATTCCACATAGAGCAAACCGGTTAGGAAGCTTTGAAAGTTAAGCTGCGCGCGCATGCCATTGTTAATGGCTTCGGTAAAAAATTCGCCTTTTACCGAGGCTCCTTTGCTGTTGATGCGCTCCATCACTAAATCTGCGGTTACCGCTGTAACGATTGTTTTATCATCGTTTTGAAAGTTAATTTGAATATCGGTAATTTCGCCGAGTACTACACCTTTTAATTTTACCGGTGCGCCAATTTGTAGGCCCTGTACAGAACCTTCAAAATACATGATGACTTTTTCCTTTTTGGAAAAGAGCCTGCCGCCAGAAAAAAAGATCAGGGCAATAAAAATAAGCACCATGGCACCCACAATAAATGCGCCTATGGCAAAAGATGTATTCTTGGAGTTGGTCATAATGTTTTTTCTTCTGCGAGTTGAGCCGTAGCTTCTGCGCGGCTTAAGAACTGCCGCACTTTCTCTTGCTTGCTGTTATGTAATAATAGTTTGGGGTCGCCAGCGTCTAACATGGTTTTGCTTTGTGCATCCAAAAACACTGAATTGGTACCAATGGATAAAATACTGGGTAGCTCGTGGGAAACAATAATGACCGTTGAATCCAGCGCTTGGCAGACTTGTAAAATTAATTGATCTAACCGCAAGGAGCTAATGGGGTCTAGCCCTGCGGAGGGCTCATCAAAAAAGAGTAGTTGTGGGTCTAATGCAATGGCGCGTGCAAGACCCGCGCGTTTGTGCATGCCGCCGCTTAATTCAGACGGATAAAATTCTTCAAAACCGGCCAAGCCTACTAGCGCTAATTTATAGGCGACAGTTTCGGCAATTTGTTTTTCGCTAAGATCGGTATAGAGCTGTAAGGGGAGGGCAACATTTTCACCGAGGCTCATGCTGGAAAAAAGCGCACCCGATTGAAAAGTAATCCCCCAGCTTTTAAGCAACTCTAGTTGGGTATGCTCATCGGCATTGTAATAATTTTGACCGCGATAGAGTACTTCGCCTTTTGCTGGAGGAATTAACCCAATCATATTTTTTAGCAGTGTAGTTTTACCGCAACCGCTGCCGCCAACAATAAAAAAGATATCGTTTTTATTAACGGTGAAATTTAAATTTTCTTGTACAACTCGGTTGCCATAGCCAATACCTAAGTTGGTGACTGAAATAAATGGCTGATTTTCTGTGTTGTTAATTGTTTGCGTCATAGTTAAATCCCTAACTTATCGTAAAGGATATTAAAGGCTGCATCGGCAACCACTAAATAGACAATTGCTCTAACAACAGCATTGGTTGCTGCCATGCCCACGGCATTGGAGTTGCGCCCACAATGCAAACCCGCTTGGCAGCCCGCAATGGCAATTAGGATGCCGAAAAATAAACTCTTAAATATACCCGTCCAAATATCTAACCAATCTACCGCGCCTTGAGTTTGCAAAATATACTGAGTAAAGCTGACATCCATATTGGCCGCAATTAATGCACCGCCAGCCATGCCGATAATATCGGCGTAAATACAGAGCAAAGGCATTACAAAAATTAAAGCGATTAGGCGCGGCAGCACTAAAAATTCCATGCTGGAAATACCCATAATCTTTAACGCATCAATTTCATCGTTGACTTGCATGGTGCCTAGTTGCGCGGCATAGGCGGCACCCGTGCGGCCCGCCATGATGACGGCGGTCATCAGCGCGCCCATTTCACGCACCATGCCTAGCGATACTAAATCGGCCACATAAACCTGAGCGCCCAATTGGCGCAATTGCACTGAACCTAGGTAGGCCAGAATCATACCCACCAATAAACTGATTAGCGTGACAATACCTAGAGCACTGGGGCCAGCTTGTTGCACAAAATATAAAATATCACTGCGGCGAGTTTTAGCGTTTCCGCGTAACCATTGCATAAGCGCAAGGCTGGTATCGCCAATAAAAATGAGTGTTGTACTGACTTCTTGCCATTGCGCATTGAGTTTTTCCTGGAGCGAGGCTAAAAACGGCGCTGTTTTTTTATCGCCAGTATTTTCGTATGCCGGTACATCTGTCGCGAGGCGGAGCAGTTGTTGTAGTCCTTCAGGAGTGGCTTGGGTGTCGAGGGGAATATTGTTGGTTTTACACCAATGTATGATTTGTAAAAACACAATCGCCAAGCTGGAATCCCACTGGCCAAGTTCTGCGGTTGAAATATCAAGTTTGGTGGTTGTGGTTGGGATGATTGCACACAGCTCTGCAGCATCGGGCGCATCGCCGAGCTGCCAATCACCGCCAACAAAGAGCGTCGATTGAGCATCGTGGGTTTCTAGACGAAAACTGGCCTTGGTCATTTTTTCCCTGCTGGGCTTTCAATGCGCTTGTTGAGATAGGTTTGGAGCGACGTTGTTAGGATAATATTCACTCAAGCAGGCCAAGTAAACCTATCGCCATTATTAGATGATATCTTTGAATTAAATCAGTGGACATCAATATTGTCTGTTCGCCATTTATCTTTTTATAAAAACCAGTGGGGAATTCTTGGCTGCATCGCTAAGAATGGTTACCGAATACCCCACAATATCTCTCCCACTTTTTACCTTGGGTGAAAAAGTCGGTTCACTTTGCATCTCTCCTCAACGTGGGACGACATTTCAAACCCTTACTGGAACTATGATCCTGCACTTTCAATAGCCACTACTTATGTTGTAGTGATGTAAGTGCATTAAGTCATAGCATTAATGGATTGATCCTTCTGACTTTCAACTCTATTAAATAATAACGCTAAAGTTGAGGGTAACTTTTATGTACGTACATGATAAAAATAATACTAGTTTCAAAACAACGTTGGCAGCAATGATCGGCGCTTTAGTGCTCGCCTGTGCGCCAACCATGGCTGATGTGTTGAATCCAACTATCGGCAATTTACTTTACGAAGAAAACTTTAATACCTTGGATTCAAACGTTTGGAACAGCATCGATGGCGACGGTTGTGAAATAGGTCTGTGCGGTTGGGGTAACCAAGAGCTTGAGTATTACAGCCCTAACAACCTAAGCATCGTTAATGTTCCTTTTGAGCCTGCGACTAAAGCCTTGGCGATTCAAGCGCGCAGAGAGGTGAAAGGTACTCGCTCATTCACTTCTGGCAAAATTACGTCTGCCGATAAGCTGCAAGTGAAATACGGCATGATTGAATTTCGTATGAGCACACCGCAAGTGGGTACAGGTTTGTGGCCTGCGGGTTGGATGCTCGGCACTAGTCTCGCAACTTGGCCATCGAAGGGTGAGCTAGATATTATGGAGATGGGTCATAGCGCTGCCGGTATGGCAAACGCTGGTTTGGCAGGTTCTGACATCAATAGTTATACCGCAGCAAATGCGATTTTTTATGCGGCGGCAGCCTGCAGTACCGGTAATCCATCTTGTGCAGCCAGCACTGCATGGCAAACCAAAAATGCTTATGTTGCTAGCACGCCTTTAACCAATCGTTTCGTAAAATACCGCATGTATTGGACTGATGCGCAAATTCGTTTCACCGTTATTGATAACAACGTTGAGCGCGATATGTATGCGAGCCCAATCCCTATTACAGCGGAATCCTCTGAATTTCAGGCTCCCTTCTATTTTCTCTTTAACTTAGCGGTAGGCGGCGCATTTACCGATGCGGCCAACCCAAGTCAAGTAACTGCGCCATTACCCGGCACCATGTATATCGACTACATTCGTGTGTATCAGTTAGATGGTAAAGGCGAAGTGAAATTAGGGAATCAAACTAAACCTGAGACGGGCACCTTCGGTGTGTTTACTGACAGCAATTCTGTAACGAACAAACAAGAAGCTGGCGTGACATCTGACATTTGGATTTGGAATACTACCTCTACCTCAGCGGGCACAATTCCTGCGTATGAAGGTAGCAATGTGATTGCGTGGAAATATGCTGCGCCACAGTGGTTTGGCGGCGGTATTGCTTCAAGACAAGCTCGCGATATGAGCAACTTTGGGAACGGCAATATCAAATTCAGAATTAAAATACCTGCCAACGTAGGTTTTAAAGTTGGCATTGCGGATACTTACACCAACGAAAATTACGTAAACTTTCCTGCTAACACCACCGCCTATGGTTTGGTTCGTACGGGTGATTGGGCACAGGCAACTATTCCTGTTTCAGCAATTCGTGGCATAACCGCACTGCAATCTATGTCTGCCTTGTTCAATATCGCCAGCATAGACCCACAGCCCAGCGCTAACTTTGAAATGGCAATTGACGATATCGTTTGGGAGTGTGGGAATAGCGCGGCATGTCAGGCAGTTGCATCTTCGTCTTCAGTCGCTAGTTCATCTACATCAAGTTCAAGTGTTGCTTCAGTGGTTAGCAGTGTTTCGTCTTCATCTAAAAGCAGCGTTGCGTCTTCTTCCAAAAGCAGCCTAGCGTCATCATCAAGCAGCAGTGTAAAAAGTTCTTCATCGTCTTCGTCATCTTCAGTAGCGGCAACTAATGGCTACACAGTGGTTTCAAGCACGAGCGTAAACTTTTATGTGAATGGTGCATCTTGGGCAGATATTCACTTCACTGTTAATGGTGGCGCACAGCAAAATGTTCGTATGACTCACAATGCTAATAATTCAAATACCTATGGAATAACTGGAATTCCGGCGGGTGCGGTAGTGCGTTACAGCTACACCATTGGTCAAGTGACGGGTGCTATTGATACTGCATGGGTGCAGTTCACTATGCCTGCAGCGGTGAGTTCGTCGAGTTCAAGTAAGAGTTCTGTTGCCAGCTCAAGCAAAAGCTCGGTAGTGAGTTCTAGCAAGAGTTCCGTGGCGAGCAGCTCATCAAGTTCAGTAGCGCCTGCTTACGGCTACACCAAAGTGACTACTACCAGCGTGAAGTTTTATGCGAACAATTCACCTTGGGTGGATGTGCACTACACCATAAATGGTGGTGCGCAACAAAATATTCGCATGACGCATAATGCTGACAATACCAACGCCTTTACCGCAACTGGAGTTCCTGCTGGCGCGGTGGTGAGATATTTCTACACCATAGGCCAAACAGTGGGCGCGGTAGATACTGCTTGGGCACAATTCACTATGTAATTGTGTTAACGAGCTGCTTATACGCAGCCAGAAAACTTTCAAACCCGTAGTTATCTTAGCCCCTTAATTGGGGCTTTTTTTATGTTAGATATTCAAGCCGATCAATTATGGATAAAAAATCCCCGCCCAGAACAGTTTCTATATGCGCAATCGTATTGCGGGATATATCGGTGAGGGCGCGATGATTTTTACTGGCAAGCAATACATGGCTATTAAACTCGCCAGCGCAAATTATGATAGAGGGAAAGAGTTCTCGCAGTGTTTTAAAAAAGTCGGAATGGCGGTTTGGTAAAGTGTGGTAATTGATTGCCAGCCAACCTTGTTTGCTTAGCGTGCGTTCACATTCCACTAAAAATTCTTTTTGTACTTGAATGCTGCTCATATCGGCAGCGTCGTAAATGTCTGAAAAAATAATATCCGTACTACATGCCTTGGTTGTGGTGAGTTGTAATTGCGCATCGTCTATTGAAAAATTAACGCGACTATCGGTTGGGATATCAAAATAATCTTTGGCGATGTCAAACACCTGTTGGCGCAATTCCACAGCGTGAAATTCACACGCATCCAAATAGAAATGCAAGCTGCGCAATAAGCTGCCGCCACCTAAACCCAATAGGGTAATGTGCTTAGGGGTTATGAACCCGAGAGTGAGCATCATGATGCGAGTGTATTCATGAACTAGCTCATAAGGTTTTTCTAGATAGAAACCGCTTTGCTCGTAAACTGAATCAAAACTCAACACACGATAGCGCGGATAGTCTAGGACTAACATAATTCCAAATTCATCACTGGTGCGATGGATCAGTTTGCCGGGTATTTGGGTAATGGGCGTTTTGCGTTTGTTAGTCATTCAATATTTAATCGTCTTTGACTTCATTAACTGCTGCCACAAACGCAATTTCAAGTAGCATCTTGGGGTCGAGCAATTCCACTTTCACGCAGGCGCGAGAGGGTGCGCAGCCAGCTGGAAGCCATGCCTCCCAATGCGCATTGAATGTAGCCGCATTCTCAGCGTGGGTTAGGTAAATGGTGGCGGATAGCAAACTCGCTTTACTGCTGCCAATAGCAGCAAGAGTTGTTTCTGCCTGCGCTAAAATTTGTTGGGTTTGATTGCTCATATCTTGTTCAGTATCGGCAGCCACCTCAACAAAATGCGCAATACCGTTAAACACTGTGGCGTCAGACCAGCGAGGTGTGGGCCGTAGGCGTTTAATCTTCTCTTGAGAGGAACGTTTAATATCCATGGTTATACCTGCGTGTTAAACTTCGGGCTTCCAATAATTTGCCCATATTACAACATTCAGAACCCTTGACTTAGAAATCGCACTTATGGCTTTCTCCCACATCATTGCCCACCGTATTCAACGTTTACAGCCCACCGAATCTGCACAGCTGCAATTGCGCCCAGAGGTGTTTGGCCCAAGCGGAAAATTGGATGAATTGGGCTACGAATTAAAAATCAACTTTATTCGCAAAGGCGGAAAATTTTACGGGCGTTTCTCCGATGAAACGGTGGAGTTCCCGTTTTCATCTTGGTTAAAAGAATGCCGTGAAGAGCGCCTAGGGTTTGAAAGCTTTACTCACAAGGCCATGAAGCAATTTGCTTACGCTGTTGAGAAAACTGAAATAACCTTTGATGCTTATGTGTTTTTTCTGATCGAAAAAATCGAAGCAGGCGATTCGCTCTATGTGTTTGTTGTTGAACACACTAACAGCATTTATCTTGATGGCGACCTCGCCATTAGCGATAGCTGCTTTTTAAATTCGGCTAAATTTACCTTGGCCACCAAAATTAATGTGCAAGATTGGGAGGCGGGGGAGTCTGTTACTTACCTTGCCATTTTGCGCGAGCGTGGCGAAAAAGAAATATCTGATGCTTTTACCGAATGTGTTGGCTTTAGCGATAAACACGATGTTAAAAGCGATACCGTCGAGTTTTTAAAAATCGTTGATAACTTCACCGAAGCGCTCGATGAAACCACCGCAAAAATGACACGCAGTAAAGTGGTGGATTATTGTTTGGAGCAAAACAAAGCCGGTAAAAGTGTGGTCATTAAAGATCTCTCTAATACCCTCTCAGAAGAACTTAAAACTTACGAGCCAGACCATTTCTCGCGTTATGTTGAATCCACACAAGATCACATTAAAACCGAATTCATTCCCGATACCAGCCAGGTGCGCAGCTATGCACGCATTAGTGGTAGAAATGACTCCTTGAGTATGAGTTTTGATGCTGAATGCCTTGGCAATAATATTCACTACGATGCTGCCAGCGATAGTTTGATCATTAAAAATTTACCACCTGCGTTAAAGGCGCGTTTACTGAAGCATTTGCAAGAACATTAAGGTTGAAACTCGCACGTGAGTATTATAAAAGGTAAACTTTCTAGCAAGTTTTGTCATAACTGCTACCTTTTATGGGTGCATTTTCTAATTACCCAATTTAGTTACACAATTTCTATCTTGTTTACAGGTCAAAACCATGAAAAATAAACTCCAAATAGGCACTTTAGTCTCCAGTGCGCTCTTGTTGTCGCTAGTTACGGCATGCGACTCTAAAAAAGCCGAAGCTCCAGCAGCCACACCTCCCACCGCTAGCGCTCCTGCTGCCGCTACTAAGGTTGAATGGCCTGCTATTAAGAGTGCCGTTCAAAAAGACCCCATAGTTGAATCACGTATTACCGAATTATTGACGCGCATGACACTTGAAGAGAAAGTCGGCCAGTTAATTCAGCCAGAAATAAGACACGTCACGCCAGAAGATATTAAGCAGTACCACCTAGGTTCGGTACTTAATGGCGGCGGCAGCACGCCCGCCGGTAATAAATACGCCACCATGCAAGATTGGGTAAAACTTGCAGATAGTTTCTATAACGCCTCTGTTGATAAATCCAATGGTCGTATTGGTATTCCAATCATGTGGGGCACAGATGCAGTTCATGGCTTGGGTAATGTGGTGGGTGCCACTTTGTTCCCACACAACATCGCTTTAGGTGCAACCAATAATCCTGAACTGTTAAAACAAATCGGTTGGGCGACGGGTCGTGAAATCGCGGTTACCGGTTTGGATTGGGATTTCTCGCCAACCGTTGCCGTTGCGCGCGATGATCGTTGGGGGCGTGCGTATGAAAGTTGGTCTGAAGATCCACAAATCGTAGGTGCATTTGCAGGCAAAATGGTTGAGGGCTTGCAGGGTGCAGGTGGCACTAAAGATTTCTTGACCAATGAGCATGTGATTGCAACTGCCAAGCATTTTATTGGTGATGGCGGCACTTTAAACGGTGTGGACCGTGGCCCAACGCAGGGCGATGAAGCTCATGTGCGCGATATTCACGGTGCTGGCTATTTCAGTGCGTTGGAATCAGGCGTACAAGTGGTTATGGCGTCCTTCACCAGTTGGGATGGCACCCGCATGCACGGCCACAAATATTTGCTGACCGATGTGCTCAAAGGTCAAATGGGTTTTGATGGTTTAGTCGTGGGCGATTGGAGTGGCCACAGTTTTATCCCCGGTTGCACGGCGGTTGATTGCCCAGAATCGCTCATGGCCGGTTTGGATATTTACATGGTGCCAGAGCCAAACTGGAAAGATCTCTACAACAATGTAGTGGCGCAAGCTAAATCCGGCGAAGTGACTGCTGAGCGTTTGGATGATGCGGTACGCCGCATTTTGCGCGTGAAAATTCGTGCCGGTTTATTTGAAAAAGGCGCACCATCTACTCGCCCATTCGCGGGCAAAAAAGAATTGCTGGGTGCACCAGAGCATCGCGCCGTTGCGCGTCAAGCTGTGCGTGAGTCTTTGGTTTTGTTGAAAAACAAAAACAATCTTTTACCACTCGCACCAAAACAAAAAGTGTTGGTTGCGGGTGATGGTGCAGACAATATTGGCAAGCAAGCGGGTGGTTGGTCGGTAACCTGGCAGGGCACGGGTAATGTGAATTCAGACTTCCCCGGTGCTACCTCAATTTATGCGGGTATTAACCAAGCCGTTAGCGCTGCTGGAGGCAAAGCGACTTTAAGTGTGGACGGTTCCTTTAAAGAAAAGCCCGATGTTGCGATTGTTGTTTTCGGTGAAGACCCCTACGCAGAAATGCAGGGCGATGTGGGCAGCATGGCGTACAAACCACGCTCTACTACCGATTGGGATTTGTTGAAAAAGTTGCGTAGCCAAGGTATCCCCGTTGTATCTTTATTTATCACTGGCCGCCCACTTTGGGTAAATCGCGAAATTAATGCATCTGATGCGTTCGTGTCTATTTGGCAGCCAGGTACTGAAGGCGCAGGTGTTGCGGATGTCATCTTCAAGAAAGCCGATGGCAGCGTTAATTTCGATATGAAAGGGCGCTTGAGTTTCTCTTGGCCAAAATTGCCCGATCAAACTCCACTTAACCGTGGTGATAAAAATTACGACCCGCTGTTTGCCTATGGTTATGGCTTGAGTTACGCCGACAAAAATACCTTAGGTGATGATCTTTCAGAAGATGGCCCAAAAGCCGCTGAAGCTTTGGATGTGATGGAGATTTTCAATCGTCGCCCCATGGACCCTTGGCAGTTGGAAATTATCGGTTTCCAAAATGATGTTGTGCCTATGAACAGTAATACGGTAAAAGCCTCATCCTTAAGTATTCAAGCTGTTGACCGTGATGTGCAAGAAGACGCGCGTCGTGTGCAGTGGAATGGTACTGGCAATGGTCAAGTAGCGCTCTCGGTTGGTAATCGTCAAGACTTTATCAATTACGTAAAAAGCGATTCGGCTTTGGTGTTTGATATTAAAGTAGATGCCGCGCCGAGCACGACTACCTATTTACGTTTAGGTTGCGGTTCTTATTGTGCATCAGATATTGATTTAACGGCGCCGCTAAAAGGCTTTGTGGGTAAGGGTTGGCAAACGGTAACTGTACCGCTGAGCTGCTACCCAGATGCGGGAGCGAACTTCGGTATAGAGCAACCGCCAAGTGAGTACTGGACTCAAGTGCTACAACCTTTCTCATTGATTACCAAAGGTACATTGGATATTACTTTCGCCAAAGTGAGCTTGGTGAAGGGTGCAGGCAAGGGCGTAACTTGCCCCAAATAAGCGTAAATTTAAGCTAGTTCGCAGCAATCAAAATCCCCGCCCATGAAAATCGGCGGGGATTTTTTTGTGCAGCAAAGTGGCAGATGAGCGTGCTTTAGAGAAGTGGGTTTAGCTTCCTTTCACCTCAGAGCTCTATTTTTTTGGGCCGCTGGAGTGAGGTGTTCTCATTTACAGTAAAAACCTATCAAACAAGGCGACGTTGACTTTTTCCCCCGCTGCTACCGACTCGCGTTCTTGTTCGAGCAAGATATAACAATTGGCCTGCGCGACAGAGCTGAGTATGCCAGAGCTTTGATTGCCAGTTGTAACAACTTGGTTTTCGCCATTGTGCATACTCAAATGTCCGCGTTGATAATCAGCGCGACCTCGTTGTTTTTTGAGATTAGTGAGTGTGCTGACACTGAAGGTTGGCGATACTTCAAATTTTTCACCGGCCAGATACCGCAGTGCAGGTACCACCAATTGATGATAAGTCACAACCGCTGATACTGGGTTGCCGGGCAAGCCAAAAAACCAGCCTTTGGGTGCATCTGTATTTTCTGATTTTGAGTGTGTTTTGTTTAAAACGCCAAAGGCAAAAGGTTTGCCCGGCTTCATGGCCACTTTCCAAAAATTAATTTTGCCAAGTGTTTGTAATACATCTTTCGTGTAATCAGCATCGCCTACCGAAACTCCGCCACTCGAAATAACCACATCGGCTTGCGCAATGGCCGCTGTAAAGGCGGCCGCAATTTTTTCTGGGTTATCTGCAATACAACCTATATCAATTACATCCACTGCCAAGCGTGAAAGCAGTGCGATTAATGTAGGGCGGTTGCTATCGTAAATGTCGCCTGCCTGTAATTTTTCTGAGAGTGGTTTTAATTCGTCGCCAGTTGAAAGTACGGCAACTTTTACGCGTTTAAAAACGCCTATTTCTGCAATACCCAGCGAGGCGAGTAAACCTATATCGACAGGACTTATGCGTTTCCCTTGCTCAAATACGAGTGAGCCTATTGCAATGTCTTCGCCTGCGCGACGTATATTTTCGCCTAATGTTGCGGTTTGATTAATGTGAATACTATTGTTGTTGACGCTTACATTTTCTTGCATGATGACGCTATCCGCACCTTCAGGAATAACGGCGCCCGTCATAATGCGCACACATTCGCCTTGGCTCACTGTGCCTTTGAAAGGATGGCCAGCGAGTGATTGACCAATGACTTTTAAAGTCATTTCAGCGTTAATATCGTGGTGTCGCAGAGCATAGCCATCCATTGCAGAGTTGTTATGACATGGCACATTAAGCGCAGAATAAATGGGTTCGCTTAGTATGCGGTCCAGCGCATTAGCTAAACAGACTTTTTCAGTGGCGGTTACCGGCGACATAGCATTGCGCATCAAGCTGATTGCTTGATCTACAGGCAATAAATCGAGTTGTGCATAGCAGTCCATTTCTTATTCCTGCGTTAATTGATTGATTATCCACACGGCTGCATCCAGCAGCATAGGGTTTTGAGTTAAATACTATTCTTTATGTGTGCCCCGTTAGTAACGGGCGTATTTTCGCTGATGTCTGTTTTTGCAGCTTCCCACCCATTGATGGCTAATTTGCGAGTATTGCCCCACATATAGCCACCCATGTTGCCACTGGTTTGTATGACTCTGTGGCAGGGAATAAGAAATGCAACCGGATTGCGGCTTATTGCGGTACCCACGGCTCTAGAGGCTTTTGGTTTGTCAATTTGCTTTGCTAGGTCTCCATAGCTAATTAATTGGCCCATGGGAATACGTAAGAGCGCCCCCCATACGTTTAATTGGAATTCAGTGCCTTTTAAATGTAATTTTATTTGATCTAACTGCGACAAATCATATTGAAAAACGGAGAGTGCATCTTGTTGAAACTTGTCGGCAGTTTGATGATATTGCGCTTTTGGGAAGCGTTGCTTAAGATTCTGCAATGCGTGCTGCTCATCTTTTTCAAAAAACATATGGCAAATCCCTTTTGCAGTGGAGGCTACAATTAAATCTCCAAAAGGGCTTTCCGCGAAACAATAATTGATTGCCAGTTTTTCTCCACCGTTTTTAAATTCACCAGGCGTCATTCCTTCGATATTGACAAACAGATCATGTAAACGGCTGGTGCTAGAGAATCCTGCTTTATAAGCTGTATCCAGCAAGGTTGATTGTTCTTTTTTCAATAATTTTTTAGCATATTCAATGCTGAGATACTGTATAAATTTTTTAGGGCTTACACCCGCCCATTCAGTAAATAATCGCTGAAAATGAAATGGGCTTAGGCCAATTGCGCATGCAATCTCGTCCAAAGACGGTTGCTCTTTGAAGTGCAGGTTGATGTACTCAATTGCCTGTGTAATTCGATGGTAATTCGAGTGTTTCGGATCAGCCATTGTAAGCTTTACCTAAGTCTTATTTATCGAGCCGTTATTTGGCAGCGAGCTGTGTCCTGTGCTCAACTTATGGCAGCAACTATAAATCATTCGTTTTGTATGAGCGACCCGATTCTTGCTCATTTCTGATTGATGCTTACAAAAATTTATATTAAGGAAGATAAAAATACCGCCCTGAAATTACTATTTTAGGGCGGTATTTAGGAGGGCATTGTTTTGAGTTCGTTGATTATTTTACTTTAAACGTATCGTGACAACCTTTGCAATCTTTACCTACCGCGCCAAAGGCTTCTTTAAAGGCTGGGGTTGCGCTGGTTTCGGTAGCCGCTACTTTAGCCAAGGTTGCTGCGTGCTCTTGGAAGTCTTTTAATTTTTTGTCGAACTCGGCTTTTTTAGCCCAGATATCTGCACTGGCTTTGGTATCTGGTTCGCCAAGGTTGGATGATTCTGGAAATGACGCTTCTAAAAAATCGGTCAGCATTAAAATACGGTTTGCGCGTTTTTGAATATCGGCTTGGTTAAATTCCGCTTTGCCTTGTACTGCATCGCCAATGGGTTTGAAACTGGTGCCGATTAAGTGAAAAGCGGCTTTGCGTGTTTCAATCGCATTTTTAGCTTGCTTGTCATTAGCGGGAGCATCGGCAGCCATGGCGGTGTGAGCTAGTAAATTGACACTAGCGGAAACCAATAAAATAAAGCTCAGTTTTTGCGCGATTGATTTCATGAGAGTGTTCCTTTAACAATAGGTTTAGTGCTAGGAGTAAGGAGTGGTTGCTGGATAATTTGGACGCTGTAACGAGTACGATTGTTATCTAAAATCAGCCTCCTTGCAATCACGGTTTTCGGCTTGATTATTTTTTTCACATTAGCACATGCATTGCTTGTTACAGGGTTTTATACCTAGGGGCGTGAGCGGGTGTTAAAATCGCCGCTCTTTTAGTTTGCGACTTATTTTATGCCTTACCTCGAAAAAACCTCTTTTCAGCGCCTGCGTGATCGCTGTCTTGCCGATTCGACTACCGAATTCTCTGCGCGTGGAAAATCCGTGATTCGCTGTGAACACTGCCAGTTGGCGGCCTATGCGTGTATTTGCCCGTGGCAGCCGCGCTTATGTTCGGGGGTTGAGTTTGTGCTTTTGTTGCATCGCATAGAGATTTTTAAGCCGACCAATACAGGGCGTTTAATTGCAGATGTATTCCCTGCGCAAACACATGCGTTTTGTTGGAGCCGCACTGAACCCGACCAGCAATTGTTGGATTTATTGAGTGATAGCAATCGCCAATGCTTTCTGGTGTTTCCTGCGGATACTCCCGAAGCCAAGGCGAAAGCGCGGGAGGTTTTTACTGAAATCCCTCAAAACGACAAGCTCAACACTTTTATTTTGTTGGATGCAACGTGGAAGCAGAGTGGCCGTATGTTTCATCTGAGCCGCTGGCTTGAGGGTGTTCCCTGCGTGGCTTTGCCCGAGGGAGTGCTACGCGGTTATGCGGTGCGCAAATCCCATCAAGACGATTACTTCTCTACCGCTGAAGCGGCGGCGCTGTGTTTGCAAATGGCGGGCGAGCAGGCCAACAGCAATGCATTATTAGATTATTTTCAACTCTTTAATGAGCATTATCTGGCTACGCGCGGTTGTTATCCGCCGGTGATTGGTAACTTGCATCAAACCCTAGCAGCGCTGAAATGACCGCTGTAGTCTGCAGCTTATAGGGTTATGTCGTCAAAAGTTGTAGCGAATGTCGCTCTAAAGCTATGGTCAATGTCCTACATCATTTAGCGCTATTGGCGACTAGGTTGGTTGGCTCAATTACTGGAAAATAGCATCAACAAGGAGGTATTCAGGGAAGTGAGGTTGACCAAGAAAGGTCAATGGATGCGACTAATAAACAGAACGGGGCGCTTGGTTTTACCAAGCGCCCCGTTTTTCTTGAGTTAATTTATCTCCCCTTAACTTCATTGCCCTCTGCTTTTCGCTCCATAAATCCGTGAATTTTGGTGAGCCAAAAACTTTTGGTGTCATCCAGAGTGACGGGTGGTTGAATCGGTAATATCAACTGCTGGTAATCTTTGAGATCTTTGCGCATAGCTTCGGCTTGGTGAGTGCGGCGCAGCTCTTTTTGGGCGCTGTCATCCACCCGAAAAAATACATCCATCACCGGCAATGCGCTCACTGAAAATATCGCCGCCAACTGTTCTTTGGTGAGCGGTTCTTGATCTTGTAGATTTACCAAAATCAATGCCTGCAAAGGGCCATCAACCGTATCGCCAGTGGTAGTGCCTGCATTAATTTTTTTATACAGGCCAGCCAGCGCATCGGGTGCGCTACTGTTATCCACCAAAAGTACGAGATTGAATTGCCCCAATTTATTCAGCTGGGCGACAGCGGCTTCAACACGCTCGGCAATTAATGTTTCTCTGGGGATAACAGGTTTGGCAGATGACGAGGATGAGCTGGCCGCAGCGGCAACCGGTTCGGTGGGGGCAGGGCTTGCTGCGGCTGCTTCTGTAGATTCTGCGGGTGCGCTACTGGCGGATGATGATGTTCGTTCGGGTACTGCGGTGGAGTATTTGGCCGGTAAAGGCAGAGCCATAGTTCCCCAACCGGATAGCGGTAAGTGGCGGCGCAGATTGTCTAAGTTGGTGGGCCATAACTGCGGGCTTTCGGGGGCGTGTATGATCAACAGCACCCCTTTGGTTTTGCGCGTTTCACCTGCCTTATAGAGCGATAGTACTTTTTCGTTCGGTGTTTCCAGCCATTGCAGTTCATCCGCCTTGGCGATAGCAGTAAATGCCTTTACCAGCAGGGCGTTATCTCGTTCAACCGCATCGGCGTAAAGTGGCTTTTCGGGTGGGGCAGATGAGGCAGCACTCGATGCAGAGGCTTCAGTGGCCGGCGGATTGGCTGCAGGCTCATTCTGGCCAAAACCCACGCTGCTTAGCGTAAGGCATGCCGCTGCGAGGGTGAATTTTAAGGTAGATTGCCAACATCTATTGCCGTAGCGCATATTTCTTTCATTGCCTTATATAAATGCATCTCTTTAGAATGTAGGTCGGTTCAGACGCATCGTTAAAATGCCTAGGGAGCCTCTGAAAAATTAACTTGTTTGCTCTGGCGTCGTTAAATTTGTTCTCAAAGTGCTCATTTATTTCAATAAACTCCGCTTTTTCGAGCAAATTTGCCTAGCCAGCGCTGCACCGTAAACATTTTTCAGAGGCTCCCCTAGCCCTAAGAAAAGCCCAGCCATCACTGGTAATCGGATCATTTACGGAAAACTTTACGTTTATGCAAAACTTTAACCGCGATTTCAAAATTGCCCCCTCCATTTTAGCGGCAGACTTTGCGCGCTTAGGTGCCGAGGCCGATGCCGTTTTAGCGGCCGGTGGCGATTTCATTCATTTTGATGTGATGGACAATCACTACGTGCCCAATCTCACCATTGGTCCCATGGTTTGTAAGGCGCTCCGTAAATACGGTATTACGGCACCTATCGATGTGCATTTAATGGTTGAGCCCGTGGATGATTTGATTGTGCAGTTTGCCGATGCGGGCGCGACCTATATCAGTTTTCACCCTGAAGCATCGCGCCATGTGGATCGCTCGCTACAGCTGATTAAAGACAAAGGCTGTAAAGCTGGGTTGGTATTGAACCCCGCCAGCAATATCGATCACATCAAGCATGTCATGGATAAGCTGGATATGTTGCTCCTAATGTCGGTAAACCCCGGGTTTGGCGGTCAGAAATTTATTCCTCACACCTTGGATAAGCTTCGTACAGCCCGCAGTCTTATTGATGCCAGCGATTTTGAGATACGTTTGGAAGTGGATGGTGGTGTCGGTATCGATAATATTCGCACTATTGCTGAGGCTGGCGCGGATACTTTTGTCGCAGGTTCGGCAATTTTTGGTGCACAGGATTATGCTGCTGCTATTAGTGCCATGCACCGCGAATTGGCTTTGGCTGTTTTTGACTAAGGTGTTAAATCAATAGCACCCACATTCATTGATTTACTGATAATAGGCCGGATTGCCTTCAGGTTCCGCTTCATACACCAACAGTATTCTCTCAATTTGTGTTGGTTTATCACCATATGGCTGCTTCAGCGTAAGGCTCGTTATTGCAAAGAGTGCGTTTATTAAGCAATGAGTTATTTACAGCGTGCTTGAATGAATTGCCCGCATTGAAAGATTCAAGTCACCTTTTGTGACTTTTTTCCATGTTAATGAAATCTATCGTTCTCGCAAAATCGATTTTCCAAATTCTTGGCTATACTCATTCGGTGTAACTTTTCAATCCGCAGGCCAATCCTAAGGCCACCCTTCAGGAAGCTATTATGAACAATAAAACCAACACATCGCTTAGGCTCGCCTCAGTGCTATTAGTATCGACTCTTGTGCTTGGCTGCGGCGGTGGTAATGACAAACAAAAAGCGCCGCCTTTGAGTAATGCCGAAGCCTTTGTCGCCGGTACTCACCCGCGTTTTGACCCCGTTATCGCTGATTTACCCTTTAATACCGATTTGGTGTTCGCCAAGGCGGCTGCAAGCGATGGTACAGCCGATGTGGGCACGCCATCAGATACGGTGCGCGCAACGCTGAATGGTTTGGATGGTTTCTCAACCTCCGCATTTTTTGATGTGATGGTGGATGGCAGCGTAGATGCCGCCACTGTATTGCCCATGAAAACGGTGTTTTTGCTAGAGCTGAATACTGGCGGTAAAGATGCGCTCAACCCTGCCAATATCGTTGGTATCAGCGGTGCAGCGAGTTTCGATACTAAAGTGGTATCGCTGGATGGCGGCACCAATAACGTGATTCGAATTCGCCCCGTTTTGCCTTTGAAGTCTAAAGCGAAATATTTGGTATTCCTCACTAACGATATTAAAGATACCTCTGGCAAAGCCTTAACCCGTTCATGGACTTACAACGCACTGCACGATTCTAGCTATACCCTTATGGATAGTTTGGTACCTGTACGCGCTGCAATTGTGGGTTGGGAGACATTGGCCTCAGGCTTTTTGGTGGCGACGACGGGCGCAACCTCTGCGGCCGCGGTCGATAAGTTGGTATTAACCTATACCTTCACAACAACCGATCCTCAAGCGACCTTGATGGCTATGGCAGCGCCTCGTGCGGCCTTGGCTTCTACCCAAATTACAGCAGGTGTAGCACCTGCTACAGCCGTTGCGGGTGTTTCCCAGTTAGAAGCAGCTGGCTTGTTATCTACCCCCAAGCAGCGCGCACTTAATGTATCGGCCCTTACCGGTGTGGATATGGGCATACTGAGTGCTGGTGCCCTCGCGGGTAATGTGGGCAAGCTTTATACCGGTTATATCAAGTTGCCGTATTACCAAACGGCTCCTGGCACTTTACCTTTCGGCACATTCTTAACCCGCAATTGGACGCCGGATTTGGTTTTAGCGAAGGCGATTAATGCAACAGTGCCAGCAGATGTGGATAAAACCACCTACAACAGCACCTATCGCTACCCTTTTGCGGCTAAAACAACGGATGAATCCGTACCCCTGCAAGTTACTTTGCCCATGAGCGGCTGGGTTCCCGGTTATGCGGGTTCGGCTAACTGCGGGCAAATCTATGCTGCGAGCGGCTATCCTGTCGTTATCTACGTACACGGTATTACCAGCGACCGCACCTCGGGCTTGGCGCTGGCGCACACCTTGGCCAGTAAATGTATTGCAACAGTGGCGATAGATTTACCCCTTCACGGTGTTGCGGCCAATAACGCTTTTGTTGGCGCGCTTAATGTAGAGAAAAGCCAGTTAATTCCTTTTGCGACTCTCTATGGTGCCGATGCTCCTCATGAGCGCCACTTCAATGTAGCAGGCGCGGGTGGTGCACCTGCACCTATGAATTTTGCTACACCCACCGCTAACGATGGTTCTGGCGCGCACTTTACTAACCTTGGCTATTTGCTCAATACGCGCGATAACAATCGCCAAGCGGTTATGGATTTGCTCAATCTCAATGCGAGTTTAAAAGGTTTGGATGCTGATTTTGTACAGGCGCAGGGTGTCAAGCTGAATCTGGGCAATGTGAATGTCGTGGGCCATTCTTTGGGCGGTATATTGGGTACTGTGTTTACCACTGTTAATCAGGCGGCCATCTCGAATGAAGCCAAAATTGGTTTGCAGGCTAATCTGAATCCCGTGCGTAGTTTGGTTGCTTCGGTGGCCGGTACACAGGTTGCTCAAGTACTGGTTAATTCGGCGAGTTTTGCGCCCGTCATCAATGCTGGTCTAGCCAAAGCTGGCGTGAATGTGGGCACCAGCAACTATGAGAAATTTATGTACGCGGCTCAAAGTGCTGTTGATTCGGGTGATCCTGTTAACTTCGCACAACTGCTCCCCAGCTTGAAAATTCCGGTGTTGCTACAACAAGTTAAAAACGATGCGGTAATCCCCAACAGTGCAGACAGTGCACCTCTAACAGGGACTCAAGCCTTTGCAAGATTGATTGGTGCAACTCAATTGGGCTTGGGGCAAACGCAGCTAGGGTTTAACGCCACTACCAGTATAGTGACCTCCGGCATTGTGAAAATGAATGCGGGTGATCACGGGTCACTTTTGCGCCCCAGCACTACAGCACCGCAAATTACGCCTGAAATGCAGACGCAAGTTGTTACCTTTTTATTAAATACAGGTGGCGTTGCTGTGGGTGCTGCTGCACCGCAGAATATTGAAACGCTCTAATTAGGTTCTCGGCTAATGAGCCCGCCACATTCCGTGGCGGGCTTTTTTTTGAGCAGATTAAAATCAAGCGATGAGTTTTTTAGGGAATTATGCAGTCAGCGCAAACGGGCTTGTGTATTATGGTCAACACGTATTTCTATTGTTAATCGACTGCACCAAATTTTGACGTGAGATTTTGCTATGACACCGCGCAATTATTTATACCTGTTACGTAAATATGAAGATTACCAGCCACAAATTGACCGCTTGTTAGATTCTATTGTCACCGCGCTTATGCCGCGCAAATTAGAGTCAGATGAAGAACAGTTACATAAAACCGTTGAGCGTTTGCACCAATCCTATCCATTCGTGGAATTGCTTTATTGCCTCGATGAACAGGGCATGCAAACCACTGTCTCTGCCGCCGCACCAGATATTGATGATTCCAAACGTAGCGAACCCGGTATGTGTTCAGACCGCAGCAACCGCGCTTATTACACTAAAGCGGTTAAAAACGAAAAGGTGTCTACAGTTACATCGCCTTATTTATCTAACGCAACCCATCAGCTCGCCATTTCGGCGGTGCAACGTTACACCACAGCAGAAGAAAAAATTGGTTTCTTGGTAATCAATTTCAATTTGGAAAAATTAATTATTTTTTTAAATGGCGATGAATTGCGTCGCCGTGTGCATCCGTTCTTTCAAACTGTTTATGCTGTGATTGGGCTTATGCTGGTGATAGTGGCGGGCTTATTGTTGTATCACGCCGGCAAAACAATGTTTAATGTTTTTGAAGAACATATCAGTGCGACTACCCAAATATTTGAAGTCGTCATCTTGGTTACATTGGGCTTGGCTATTTTTGATTTGGGTAAAACCATTATTGAAGAAGAAGTGTTGCTTCATAAAGATATTCACCATGAGGGCTCAATGCGCCGTACCATTAGCCGTTTTATGTCGGCGATTGTGATAGCGGTATCTATTGAATCGCTATTACTGATGTTTAAGTCGCTGTTGGGTGATGCCAGCCATTTAAATTCAGCGGTGTTCATGTTGATTGCAGCTGTATCGCTCTTGGTCGGTTTGGGTGTGTATCTTAAATTGACTGATGAAAAATAAAATTAAGTAGTAGCAACTCAATAAAGGCTTGATGACTTATCAAGCCTTTATTGTTTATAGAAGTAGAAAAGCTATGAAAGTTTAAGGTGGATTTATGGAAAAATTGCTGCAAGAGTCTAATCGGATTGAGTTGAAGCGCGAACTCACAGATTCGCTTGAGAAAGAGGTGGTTGCATTTCTCAATTATAAAGACGGTGGTGTGATTTATATTGGAGTTGATGACATAACCCGCGAAACTATCGGTATAGATAATATTGATGATGTGCAGTTGAGAATTAAGGACCGCTTCAAACACAATATTTGCCCATCCATTATGGGGCTTTTTGATGTTGTGGTTGAAACCGCCAACGATAGAAATAGACTGAAAATCACTATTGCCAGCGGTTCAGAGAAACCCTACTACCTCTCTAAAATGGGTATGTCTTCTAAGGGTTGTTATATTCGCATTGGCAGTGCTTCTGAACCTATGCCAGTGCGAATGATTGAAGACCTTTTTTCTCGTCGCATTCGAAACTCTATTGGGATTATTAAATCACGTACTCAAGTCTTAACTTTTTCACAATTAAAAATTTATTACAACGAAACGCCTTTAAGTCTAAATGAACAATTTGCACATAATTTGGAGTTGCTTACAGAGGATGGTTCATTTAATTATGCAGCCTATTTATTGGCAGATACTAATGGTGTGTCGATTAAGGTTGCCAAGTATGCGGGTAAGGATAGAGTTCATTTAATTGAAAATGAAGAATACGGTTACTGCTCATTAGTAAAGGCTACCAAAGCGGTATTAGAAAAATTAAAAGTAGAAAACAAAACCTTTGCACGTATAACAGCAAGTGGGCGCGATGAACGGAAGTTACTAAACCCCGTAGCGCTGCGTGAAGCGGTTATTAATGCAATTATTCATAATAATTACACCAACGAAGTTCCTCCCAAATTTGAGCTGTTTACAGATCGCTTAGAAATTACTTCTGCGGGTGGGTTACCTGCTGGTTTTACTGAAGACGAATTTTTTCAGGGTTATTCCGTTCCGCAAAACAAAGAGCTTATGCGTGTCTTTCGTGATCTAGATATGGTTGAGCAGCTTGGCTCTGGAGTGCCGCGTATTCTTGCGTATTACCCGCATTCTGTTTATCGCTTCACAACGAATTTTATACGGCTAGTATTGCCCTTTGATGCGGGGTACTTTGTATCTACTGGCCAGCCTACCGATCAAGCTACCGATCAAGCTACCGATCAAGCTACCGATCAAGTTGAAGCTTTGTTACAGTTTTGTCTAACGCCGCGTTCAACCAAAGAGATTATGCGGCATCTCGGTTTGAAGCATCATCCACACTTTCGTCAAAGTCTCTTATTGCCGCTTATCGCTTCTGGAAAACTGGTATTAACTATTCCAGAAAAGCCTTCTAGCCCAAATCAGCGTTATCTAGCGACTTGAATAATATTAATAAACTTCTAAAAAAGAGAATCCCGTGAGTACAAAACAAAAAAGCGCATTTGTCTGTAACGATTGCGGTGCAGATTTTAAAAAATGGCAGGGCCAATGCCCTGAATGCAATGCGTGGAATTCGATTGTTGAAGTTCGCCTTGGGCCTACGCCGAGTAATCGCTCGGCAAAATTTGAAGGCTATGCGGGCGGAGCATCGGGCAATAAAGTGCAAACTCTCGCTGAAATTTCGCTTGGCGATGTACCGCGTTTCTCCAGCGGCACCAGCGAGTTTGATCGTGTACTCGGCGGCGGTTTTGTACCGGGTTCTGTGGTCTTAATTGGCGGTAACCCCGGTGCTGGCAAAAGTACTTTGCTGTTACAAACACTGTGTTTTTTAGCGCGCAATATGAATGCACTTTATGTGACGGGTGAAGAATCTTTACAACAAGTTGCCATGCGCGCTCAACGTTTGGGTTTGCCGACCGATAAATTGCAAATGCTGAGCGAAACCAATGTAGAAACTATTTGTGCAACGGCGCAGCAAATCTCTCCCAAAGTCATGGTGGTAGATTCTATTCAAGTGGTGCATATGGAAGATATTTCATCTGCACCGGGTTCCGTATCGCAAGTGCGTGAAAGCGCCGCTTATTTAACGCGCTTTGCAAAGCAAACCGGTACCGTCGTTATTTTGGTGGGGCATGTGACTAAAGATGGTTCGCTCGCGGGGCCAAAAGTGTTAGAACATATGATTGACTGTTCGATTTTATTGGAAGGCGATAACGATTCGCGCTTTCGCACTTTACGCGGTAATAAAAATCGTTTTGGTGCGGTGAATGAATTGGTTATGCTCCAGATCGTTTAAATTCA
>SYDJ01000145.1 GCA_005801205.1 Gammaproteobacteria bacterium | reverse complement strand
TGAGCTTTAGCCCCCATTGACGCTGTTTTCAAACTGTCACAATTTATACATAAACTCGGGAGCATCAGCACAACTCGCACGGAGTTCCCAATGAGCTTTATAGATGCCGAACTTGTTCAACGCATTCACAACGAGTTTCTCGATAGCTACGATGAAGAGCTTGAGCTAGAAATGGAAGATCGCATTTACTTTCAGGATGCAGATTCGCCGACACAATCGCAAGAAGCAAAAGAATATCGCCAACTCTATTTTCGAGAGCTGTTTCGCCTGCAAGGTGAATTGGTAAAACTGCAAGATTGGGTTGCTGCGACGGGCCACAAAGTCGTAGTGATTTTTGAAGGGCGCGATGCTGCCGGTAAAGGCGGTGTGATCAAGCGTATTACACAACGATTAAACCCGCGCATTTGCCGCGTAGCAGCCCTGCCTGCCCCCAATGAGCGCGAGCGAACTCAGTGGTATTTTCAGCGCTACGCATCGCATTTGCCGGCCGCAGGTGAAATCGTACTATTTGATCGCAGCTGGTACAATCGCGCCGGTGTTGAACGTGTCATGGGTTTTTGTAATGACGAACAATACGAAGAATTTTTTAGATCAGTACCTGAATTTGAAAAAATGCTCGTACGCTCCGGCATTCAAGTGATTAAATATTGGTTTTCCATTTCTGATGAAGAACAAAACTTGCGCTTCCTTGGCCGTATTCACGACCCGCTAAAGCAATGGAAGCTCAGCCCTATGGATTTGGAATCGAGCAGGCGCTGGGAGCTTTACACCAAAGCCAAAGAAATTATGCTGGAACGCACCCACATTCCAGAAGCACCTTGGTGGGTAGTTGAAGCGGTAGACAAGAAAAAAGCGCGACTGAACTGCATTCATCATTTATTAAGCCAAATGCCGTACGAAGAAATTAAACGCCCAAGCATAGATTTGCCCGAACGGGAATATCACGACGACTACGCTCGCCAGCCCGTCCCCAAAGAAATGTTTGTGCCCGATATTTATTAACCGCTAAAATTTACCAAGGAATCACAGTGCCCGAATTAATTGCTCCGCCCGAAAAAAATACCCTTGGTGCCTATGGCATTTGGTTGTTTAAAGAAAAATCCCCACAAATTAAAAAAATAAAACAAACCGTGGCACCTAGCGTTCATGGTGATCGTCACTGGGATTCCAGTTATTTATTGATGGATTACTTTACCCAAAATCCACCGGCAAAAAAAACACGGGTTTTAGATGTGGGTTGCGGCTGGGGGCCTACCTCTATTTTCTTTGCTAGCAAAGGCTGCAAAGTAACTGGGATGGATGTGGATGCAGATGTCTTTCCGTTTTTGGATGCACAGGCCGATTTGAATAACGTAAAAATTACCAAGCTCACTTGCGCCATGAAGGATATGAAGAAGAAGGATTTAGAGAACTTTGACATTATCGTGGGCGGCGACATTTGCTTTTGGGATGAACTCGCCGATGAATGGCTCGCCATGCTAAAACGCGCCGCACAAGCCGGCGTAAAAAAACTCGTGCTTGCAGACCCAGGCCGCAGCCCGTTTTTAGCACTGATTGATAAATGCGAAAAGCGCTGGCCAACCGATTTTATGATTTGGTACGCATTGGAACCCAAAAAATTTGAAGGCAGCTTGATGGTAGTGACGCTCAATAAGTAATGTGTCGAGTGCAATACATTACAAAGTGCCAGTCTCTATCAAGCCCACTTTTACTCAAATATCGAGCGATTCCAAATTGATATTAGCCTCTACCTCAGAGGCCAATAGATTCAACCCCAGCTTACCAACTCATTTATAGCAAACAGTCAATTCAACACCCTCTCCCGCTAAGGCATTTTTTGGCCTTCACAGAGGCAATAAACCCTATGAATATATATCAAAGAGCAATTTTATTGACTGCGATTATGCACAGAATCACAATCTCGCCAGAATAAATTTCCCGCAGTATCTTCTTCCAACATCTCTTTTACGTTAGCCGCGCACTGATCGGTCAAGTGAATGTTCTCCAAAGGAACACCTAGCCGCCAAGATAATCCGGCAACGCCTATTGCATAGAACCGATGGTGATTATGTATTTTTACCACTAGCGGATTTGGAATTACAGCGCGCCGTTCCAATTGTTCTATCTGTTGCTCCCCCCACACTGCCCGCCCTAACAAACTCGGATAATCAACCATTCTGCTCAGCTGAATTGAGAGTACTGAACTCGTACACAATAAGATTACTGCAAGTAATTTTTTCTCCGAAAGCATCAAACCATGGGCAAGGAAAGCCACCGGGAAAATTAACGCCACAGCGGCGTAGTATTCATAACTTTGACTGGCCAATAAAAAATAAGGTGCGTACGCAAAACCAATAAAAACAACAATAGCCATGCTCTGAATAAACAATAATTTATATTTCGCCAAGCATAGATAAATAAACCCCAACATAGGTACAGCTACCGACCCTGCCCACACAATTCCTTCTAATTCGCGCCCCGTTAAAATTAACCGCAATGCTTCGCGCGGAACATTGAGAAGCCAAGCGACGAGTGATGCAACATTTCGCAGAATATTAACACCAATTTTTAAACCATAGACATCTGGGTGCTGCCCTGAAAATTGTCGATAAAAATAAAACCACACGGCACAGACTAATGCACACACAAGCCAAGAGCACACCTCCAAATAGCTAAAGTTAAGTTGGCGCCAACAGCATCCTGCTAATGTGAGCAGCAAAAAAGGAATCAGAATTGAGGATTCCTTACTCAATAGTGCAAATATCTGAACCACGGGAAGTAAAATGCAAAGGCTTAAGCGCCCTCGAATTTTCAACTGAGGTGCCAGCACCCAAAAGCTTAAAGCCAAAGCTGTCCACACTACAAGAATTGAACTATTGACGGCGGCAATCCAATGTACCGGCAGAAAATGTGCACCGTTAATACCATACATGCCTGCAGCCAGAAACCCAAGCCAGACACGCTGATTCCATTTCATCGCGCCCGCAAATGCCCATGTAAAAAAACCTACGCTGGCAGAGGCAAATATCCAAAGAATAAAATTTACTATGTGGGTATAGAAAACATCCGATGCCAAATAAGTTTCAATCCAACGAAAATAGGTATCCATACTTAGGGGGCGCCAAAACCCTAATTGGCTTTGACTATAAAATGGTAACCACCAAGAATCTGCGCTTAGCCGAGAAGACCTCGCTTGTTGTAAAAAAACATAATCATCACCCCAAAAAGGAGTGAATAAGGAAGGAAAGTAAAGCAACAACGCAAAAACAATAAGCAATGCGGGCAATGCTTTATAAATAGGCGAATTTAGAGTTTTTGAATACATATAATACGCTTGTCGTCTATTTTTTATGTATGGCTAAATATGAAACACTTATTGTAACTTATCCTTATCAAATGTTCAGCCAATCCAAGTTTAGAACAGCCTCTACTTCAGAGGCTAATCTGTTCAACTCCTGCTCACGCAAATCATCTATAGAAACAAAGCAATCTAACTCAATACCTACCCACTGGAGTATTTTTTGGGTAGCCGCCGCAGAGTCAAACAAACCGTGTAAATAGGTACCCATGATTTGATTATCCTCACTTATAGCGCCATCAAGTACCCGCATGCTTTCATGGCCAAGGTAAAGTGCTGGCTTCAAGAGCGCAGCCCCCTGCGAAATACCGCAATGAATTTCATAGCCCACAACTGATGTAGACTTATCCCACAAAAAGCCCTGCTGCTGACGCAATATTTTTTCAGGTTTTAGAATGGTATTCATGGCCAAATAGCCTAGGCCTTTTATTTCACCAACAGCGCTTTCGATAGCATCTGGGTCAGCGATAGTTTTACCTAACATCTGAAAACCACCACAGATACCAATCAATTTACCACCATAACGCAAATGCTTAGCGATTGACTTATCCCAACCTTGATCGCGCAAGAACTGCAAATCTGCGCATACGTTTTTACTGCCGGGGATAATAATTAAATCACAGGCGGGTATTGCATGCTCCGGCCCCACCCACGTGAAATCTATTTCAGAATTAAAACGCAGCGCATCAAAATCATTATTATTTGAGATTCGAGGCAGCGCTAAAACAGCAATACGCACTTTCGCACTACTATTTTTTCTAACATTTTTATCTAGGGAATCTTCTGCATCCAACTTTAAACCTTGCACATAAGGAATTACCCCCAACACTGGCTTACCCGTTTTTTGCTCCAACCAATCCAGCCCCGACTGCAATAAACTCAAATCACCACGAAAGCGATTGATAACAAAGCCTATAACGCGATTTTGTTCAGAAGCGCTGAGTAAATCTAAAGTACCCACAAGATGCGCGAACACACCACCGCGATCAATATCCGCAATAATAATCACAGGGCAATCCACCGCTTCTGCAAATCCCATATTGGCAATATCGCGGTCGCGCAAATTAATTTCTGCCGGGCTACCTGCGCCCTCCACCACTATCACATCATATTGCTTTTGTAAGCGGTGGAAAGATTCCAGTACCGCATTCATAGCATGCTTTTTATAATCGTGATAAACCACCGCATCCATATCACTCACCGCTTTACCGTGAATAATAACTTGCGCTTTAGTATCGCTCGTGGGTTTGATCAGAATGGGGTTCATATCGGTATGCGGTTTTAAACCAGCCGCCTGCGCTTGCAACGCTTGCGCACGGCCGATTTCACCACCATCCTCAGTAACCGCAGAATTTAAAGCCATGTTTTGTGGCTTAAATGGAACAACCGAAATGCCGCGATTTTTTAGTATGCGACAAATCGCCGCAACCAATGTGGTTTTACCAGCATCGGATGTTGTGCCTTGGATCATAATGGTTCGGATCATGGCGGTACGGGGCATAATCGCTTGAGACATAACAATATTTACCACTCAATTCCCTTTTGGGCTTTTATTCCGCTATTAAACGCATGTTTAATAGCTTTTACTTCACTAAAGGTATCCGCCAAGTCTTCTAAATATTTTTTAGCGCCGCGCCCCGTAATAATGACATTTTGAGTTGTGGGGCGATTTTGAATAGCAGCCAGCACTTTTTCTTTATCCAG
This sequence comes from Gammaproteobacteria bacterium, assembly GCA_005801205.1. Lineage (GTDB taxonomy): Bacteria > Pseudomonadota > Gammaproteobacteria > Pseudomonadales > Cellvibrionaceae > Cellvibrio. The sequence continues at coordinate 719 of SYDJ01000145.1, read as the reverse complement.
ATATTTGTAATTGAGCATATAGGTTAATTCATCCAGCAATACTAAATGCACATCTGGATCTGTAAATACATGCTCACATTCAGCCCACACTTTTTCTGCTGCCGCTTTATCCTTCTCAGCATTTTGCGTTTCCCAGGTAAAGCCGGTATCCATAGTGAAATATTCCAACTTTGTGCTTTCACCACGGAATAGACTTTCTATTAAAAAATTCTTTTCACCACACTCCCAGGTGCCTTTAATAAATTGCACTATAGCAACTTTATAACCGTGGCCTAGGCAACGCACGGCAGTGCCAAAACCAGAACTACTTTTGCCTTTGCCATCACCCGTTAATACAATCAATACACCGCGATCTTCATTCGCCCGTGCAATTTTTGCATCCACAATTTCTTTGCGCTGCTGCATGCGCTCTTTGTGGCGATCTTGCTTTACCTGATCATCTTGCGATTTTTCATCAGCCATGGAATATTTTCACCATAAAAAAGTTTTTATTAAACATTTCATCATGTCCACCTATTTATTCCCACCAAACTTCAGCCTTGGACCGCAGATTAACGCTATCAAAAGAAGTTGGGAGTAAAAAGGAATTAGCAAACGGACTTACTTCTGATATTCAATTTTAGTCACATACCAAACAAACTCGCCCGCTTCGGTTCTCACCACCGCTTCATCATCCACTTCTTTTTTAATAAGTGCGCGAGCCATGGGTGAATCTATAG
>SYDJ01000144.1 GCA_005801205.1 Gammaproteobacteria bacterium | reverse complement strand
TTATTTCCCCATGCTGGTCATCGCCTTTGCGATCATGTTGCCGTTTGTCATCATTGCGGAAAAGCGCCGCAAAATTAAGCCGGTTTTCCTTGGTGCTATCGGCCTTTTGGCGTTGATGGAATTGGTATTAATGGTCGCGCCACCTAACTTGATCTTCACGATTGCAGCAATTTTCTTTTTCTTCGTCGCTTTCAATATTTTGGAAGCTACCTTGCCTTCTATGGTGAGCAAAATCGCACCCGCAGGCTCAAAAGGCACCGCGACGGGGATTTACGCCACCAGCCAAGTGATTGGTGTATCGGCGGGCGGCGCAGTGGGCGGCTTCTTGCTGCAAGACTACGGCATGGTTGCCGTACTCGCGTTAGGCGCATTCTTTACCTTGGTGTGGCTGGCGGTGGCCTGGTCAATGAAACCCCCGCGCTTCCTTGCCAGCGTGCTTATCCCATTGCGTAACCACGATGGTGCGGTGATTGCCGAGAAGCTGCGTGCAGTGAAAGGTGTGGCTGAAGTGCTGATCGTTGAATCTGAAAACACCGCTTACTTGAAGGTGGATCAGCGCTTGGTAGATCGCAAAGCGCTACACGCGATAGTGGCGGAATAACCTATTGTTTTTCTTGTCTGGCTGGACTAGGCTTAGTCTATCTGTGGGAGGGTTGTAGAATGCAAACAATGAATATTCATGAAGCCAAAACCCAGTTTTCCAAGCTGATTGAAGCGGTGGTGCAGGGCGAGGAGGTTATTATTGCGCGTTCCGGTAAGCCCGTGGCGAGCTTGGTGGCTATTTCTGCTACTCCGCCACGTAAAGCTGGCGCATTGAAAGGTAAAATCACTATTGCCGATGACTTTGATGCTGCCTTGCCGGGCAGTGTTTTGGATGCGTTTGAGGGCAACTAATGCGCATACTATTGGATACGCATATCTATCTTTGGTGGCTGCAGGACAATCCCAAGTTGTCATTGCAGGCACGCGCCAGCATTGAATCAGCGACAGAGGTGTATGTAAGTAGTGCATCCTTGTGGGAAGCTGCAATCAAAATCAGTATCGGTAAATTGGATGCTGATATTGAAGCGCTAGCTGCTCATATAGTGCTTAGTGGATTTATTGAGTTGCCTGTGATCGCCAAGCACAGCGTCCAACTTACACGATTGCCAGAACTGCATCGTGACCCTTTTGATCGAATGCTGGTGGCGCAGGCTATGTGCGAACCTCTCCGTTTATTAACTGCCGACCAACAATTAGTGGGTTATTCCGAACTGGTGGATTTGGTTTAACAAAATAAGCTATTCTGCCGAACCTTCGCTGTAGAGCTATCTGCACGAAAACAAAACCCCAAATGTCGCCTGATAATAATTGATGAGGGCGATTACACCAGCAAACCAAGACCAGTAAACAGGAGAACCCTATGGCACGCGGAATTAACAAAGTCATTATCGTTGGCAATATCGGCCAAGACCCAGAAGTGAAATACATGCCTTCTGGCGGCGCTGTAACCAACGTCAGTATCGCCACTTCAGAAACTTGGAAAGATAAAGCCACTGGCCAACCACAAGAGCGTACCGAATGGCATCGCGTGGTGTTCTTTAATCGCTTGGGCGAAATCGCGGGCGAATATTTGAAGAAAGGCAGTAAGGTTTACGTTGAAGGTTCCCTGCGTACCCGCAAATGGCAGGCGCAAGACGGCACTGACCGTTACACCACTGAAATCGTGGCCAGCGAAATGCAAATGCTCGATGCCCGTGGCGATAACACCGGAGGCGGCAATTACAACCAAGATCAACAATACGGCGGCGCACCTCAAGGTGGCGGCTTCCAAGGCGGTGCTCCCGCTCCACAGCAAAATCGCCCAGCCCAAGCAGCGGCAGCAGCGGGTGGATTCGGTGGCGCAGCACCCGCGCACAGTGCACCACAACAACCTGCTGGCTTTGATTCATTTGATGATGATATTCCGTTTTAGAGATATAAAGATTTTGTTAAGTTACTTGTGGGGAAGTTATCTTTTTTCTCTTAAGTAATAAGTGGTTGCACTAAAAAAGCCCGCCAAATTTGTAACGATTTGGCGGGCTTTTTTTGGATTAGAAATCGTAAAATTAAGTTGCACTTAGCGCTGTATTGTTAAATTGCAGGTGCATACAAAATGAATAGGTAATACCTAGGCTGCTCTTAGCAAAAACAGTCCGTTTTTGTTTGACCAATAAACCACGCATCATGGGAAAACAATACCCATGATGCGTTACCCCGCTTCTCAATTTTTTATTTTTCTTCGCTTTTACTTCTCAGTTTATTCATAACAGAAGGTGAAGGTCTCTTTAGCATTCAAAGAAAATTACAGTGGATTACTGGTTGAATTTTTCAAGCAGTCTGCGCGCTATTGTGTCTACATTAAACACCCACACACATAGCAGCGATAATACTGGGCAGAACACAGAATAATGATAATTGTTGTTCCTAATAACTAGCCCATTTCGCGGATTACATTTCGATGGAGTACATTATGTGGCGTAAATACATAACAAGCCTATTTCTTGGTTGTTTAGTGGCATGCAGTTTTTCTGCGCACGCGGGACCTGTAAGCACATACGGACAGCTTAAAGTTCAAGGCAATAAAATTGTTTCTACTCGCACCGGTCAGGCAGTGCAATTAAAGGGCTATAGCACACATGGGTTGCAGTGGTTTCCGTACACCGTCGGCGGTGGTGGAACCTTGGAATATATGGTGAAAGACTTTGGCATTCAGGTAGTGCGTTTAGCCATGTATGTACATGAGTCAGATCAATCGGGTCGCGTATGGGGATATCTGGGTTCAGATCCAAACATTTATATCAATCAGGTTAGGCCTTTAATCAAAGATGCGATTGCCAATGACATTTACGTCATTGTGGATTGGCATATTCATTGGAATCCTACCGATCCCAACAACAAGCACTGGACGCCGAACCCCTATACTACCGATGCACAAAAATTCTTCGATATGGTGGCAAAAGAATTTGGCAGTGCACCGAATATAATTTATGAAGTCATCAACGAACCTGGCAGCAAGATCACTTGGCTGCAAGTAAAAAATCACGCAATACCTGTCTATCAAACAATTCGCAATGTAGATCCAGATAACCTCATTCTAGTGCCTGGCCCCAATTGGGCACAGGATATTGCTGCCGTGGCCGCTGACCCACTTCAAAATGTAAGCAATGTGGCTTATACAATTCACTTTTACGCACAATCCCATGAATTCAGAGTCGCTGCAGATGGAGCGCTCGCTAAGGGTCTTGCCATTTGGGCTTCGGAATGGGGGATGACTGACCATACAGGTGACGGCGCCATCGACACTAGCTCTGGCGGAAAGTCTGACTTATGGGTCAATTGGATGCGCGACAATCAAATCAGCTGGACGTCTTGGAATTTTTCCAATAAATCAGAAACGAGCGCTGCTCTGACAACTGGCGCAACACTCGCAGGAGGTGGTTGGTCAGATAACCAGATTAAGCCCTCTGGCAAATGGATTAGAGAACGCATCAATGAAGCCGCGATAGGGGCGATTATCGAAGCGGAAGATTACGTCACCATGGTCGGCATTAAAGTACAGGCGACCACCGATGATGGTGGCGGGTATAACATCGGCTACATAGATGCAAATGACTGGATGAGTTACTCCATTAATGTACCTACTGCAGGCAAATATGTGGTTTCTTATCGTGTTGCGAGCTTGAATGGCGGCGGCTCTATCAAGCTCCAAAACCAAGCCAAAACTACCGTTTACGGAAACATACCTGTACCTAAAACAAACGGCTGGCAAGTTTGGACGACCATTAGTCATGAAGTGACCCTGCCTGCTGGTTCGCAATCCATTGTTCTTGTTGCACCAACAGGCGGATATAACGTGAACTGGTTGAAACTGGAGCCTGCTGCCGCTACGTCTTCTAGCGCAGCCTCTAGTCAAGCCAGTAGTGCATCATCAAGCTCAGTCAGCAGTGCAGCCTCTAGCGCCCCGAGTAGCCGGAGTTCGGCAAGCAGCTCTGCGGCGTCAAGTGCCGGTGTTATTAAATGTACCCAAATTGTCAGTAATGACTGGGGCTCAGGCTTTACGGGTGCGATTCGATTCACCAACAAAGGTGCAGCTCCAATTAATGGCTGGACAATTACATGGAAGTACAGCGATGCAACCAAAGTCACTGCAAATTGGAATGCAACGGTTACCGGTTCAAATCCTTACAGTGCGACTAACCTCTCTACCAATGCGGTTATTCAACCGGGGCAATCTGTTGATATTGGATTCAATGTCAATAAAGGTTCGAGCGTAGTAAACAGGCCTACTTTTGGTGGTGCTTGTTTATAAATTCAATCGCGAGGGGGTGCGCCCCCTCTTTTTATTGACTTGAATGAGGATTAAACCAATGAAAAATGCTTCATGTGAAAAAGTACATCCCAAATTATGCTCACGAAATACCTTCGCAAAATACACCGCCATCTTTAGCCTTTTTCTACTCGGCAATATTCATTCGGCAGAAGCAGCGTTGAATTGCACCGTCAGTCAAACCGGCAGCTGGGCTGGCGGTTATCAACTTGATGTAAAAGTTACTAACACTGGAACGGCCATTAAAGGGTGGGCAGTCTATTTACATTACGCTCAAAACGCGGTGATTACAGGTAGCTGGAACGCCAGCATTTTAGGCAGTGGCAGTAAAAAAATTACGGCAACCAATGTAAGCTTTAATGGCAACTTGGCGTCAGGCGCATCTGCAACGTTTGGATTAACCGGTTCATCTTCAGCAGGTTTTGTTTTGCCTACTTGTACCTCGCAACAAAATAGTTCTTCCGCTCAAAGTCAAAGTTCTAGGGCCAGCTCAAACGCAAGCTCGACCCTTAGTTCAGTTGCAAGCTCACAAGCAAGCTCAAAATCAAATTCCAGTGCAAGCTCTAGAATGGATGTCCTTAACGTCAACTTTCAATCTCGAGCAGCAGGCAGCTACACGGCACAACAACTTTTCACGGACTTTAAAAATGTTGATAGAACATGGAGCGATGGGATTGACGAGGGGCGCGCGAAAATTGTCCTAGACGGTAGCAATAAAGCATTGCGCGTTACCTATCCGGCTAATATTTTTGGCCCAGCAAATGGAGGTGTACAGTTTGTTGTTCCCTTCGTGAAATCTTACCCTGAACTCTATTTTTCTTATCGTGTACGATTCGCCAATGGTTTCAATTTTGTAAAAGGTGGAAAGTTGCCAGGGCTGACTGGCGGGCTTGCCCCCACGGGTTGCACTTCAGGCGCTGGTGGATTTAGCGCACGAAATATGTGGCGAACTAATGGAGCCGTGGCGCAGTATATGTACTTCCCCTTAAAAATAAATGCCTGTGGCGATGATTATTACTACACAAATAATGGTGTGACGCAGCATTTTACTACCGGTACATGGCAAACACTTGAACACCGCCTCGTCATGAACACACCTGGGAAGCGCGACGGTGTGATTCAGGCGTGGATGAATGGTAGTTTGGTATTAGATGTACGCGACTTTCAATTCCGTCAAGGTAACGATAATTTCGGTATTGAAAATCTTTACTTCTCAACATTTTTTGGTGGCAATGGTCAGGATTGGGCTCCCTTGTCACAACAGTACGCAGACTTTGATGACTTAATTGTTTCGGAGCATCCAATAAGCCATTAACACCCCTGTCAAAGACTCATTCGCTGAAAGAGGAATGGGTCTTTTTCAAACAAGCCTCGCGTGAACGTTTAGACTATTCACACTTACAAATTGTATTCACATTAGGCTAGCCTGTGCCTTTAATCTCAGTAAAGGTTTGCCCTAATTCGGTTCCCCCGATTAGCACTGAAAATCTACTTCGTTCGCACCGCAATCACATCCACTTCCACCAAATGCTCAGGCAGATAAAGGCGGCTAATTTGAATCCAAGTGGCCGCTGGGTAATTGGCATTGCCGTAGAAGTCTTTGCGTGCCGGTATTTGCTCTTTTAGTCCCTCTATGTCTTTAGTAAACACCGTTTCTTTTACGATATTTGCTGGCGTTAAATTTAATTTATCCAGCTGTACTTTGAGTTGTCTGTAACAGTCTGGGATTGCCTTTGCATAACTCTCGCCGCTGCAGGCAACGCCTGAGAGATAAACCGTGCCATTCACTTCAGCCACTTGGCTATAACCAATCACGCCCTCCCAAGGCGGGTTCATTTCGTGGCGGATAATCTGTGCATTTTGAACCTGCTGGCAAGAACTGAGGCCGGACAAGAGTGTGGCTGCAGCTAAAATTCCAAAAGAGAATTTAAGGTGAGATCTATTGAGTTTGACTAAACGCATTTTAAGCTCCTGGTTTTTGATTAGAAAGGTTTGATGAGAGAGGTTTGTTGAAAGAGTTTTGATGAGCAATTTATAGGCGAGACTATCGGGCAAGTAGGCGCTAAAACCCAATTAAAGATTATGAAATTTTATGAAAGCCTTGTGGTGCAAGGCTTAGACGGTGGGGGCGATATTGTTCGTGCTATTTGAAGGTGGCGCTATTTGAAGGAGGCGAGATTTGTTTGCAGAGCATCTAAATGATGGGTTTCAATCACACTCTTGGCTTGGCTGTAATGTTCCAATGCATTCTCGCGTTTACCTTGCAATGCCAGCAACTTGGCGAGCTTAAGGTGATTGTCGCTAATGCCGACGGGGCAGCGAATTGCACTATTGAATGTCAGCGCTTGCTCAAACGCAGTTTGCGCCTGTGTGTAAGCGCCCATGCTGTTATGGATTTCGCCGCGTAAATCAGCAATCTCAGCGCGCATCAGTAGGTTATTAGTTTCTTCGGCAAACTGGTCTGCTTGGTTTAAATGGTTAATTGCCTGAGCGAATTGATGTTGATGTTTGGCAATCAAGGCTAAGTTAAAGTAAAGCGCTGATCGCTCGGGTGCCAGCGTTGTTTGTGCCAGCTCAAGGGCTGATTCAATTTCGCTTTTGGCCGTTGTAAATTCATTTAGGCGTATTAACACCTGCGCAAGCGATGTGCGCACTATCATATTGTTGGGTTCAAGCTGTTTAAGGCTTGCGAGGAGCGTGCGTGCCAGTTCAAATTCCTCGGCATCCTTCTTTTCCAATGCGCGTGCAAACAATTCATTGTTGAAGGCGGTTTGCGCTTTTTCTTCCGGTTTATGTAAGGGTTGACCGGTGTGGCTGACGATAATTTCGCCCAGTTGGTAAAGTGCTTGGTGCAAATCTCGGTTAAACACGACCCCGCGTTTAATATCCTGTTTGAAATGCAGTTTGTAATCGATGCGATAATTCTCCGCAAATCCGCCAATTTGCGCTTCTACAATTAAGCTTGCGCCTGACACATTAAATATGCGCATCACCTCTTGGGTTTGAAAGTTGCGCGCCAAATTTGCGTGTGCCATCGCGCCCAATACATATTCAGACGACATGACTTGTACGTTTTTGTTGGAGCCCAGTAAATGAATTAATTCATCCATAGCGCCCAATGACACCCAATTGTAATCGTTGCTGGGGATTTGATTTTTAATCGGCAGGACGATGACGACTTCGGTTTGCATTGCAGATGAACGCGCGGATAAGGCGTAAAAAATCCCGCCCAGTGCGATAACAACGGCAATGACCAAGGCGGGCACGGCGTAAGTTTTACGCCACCATACTCTTGGTTCAGGTGTATTAACTGCTGGGGCATTAGCTGTTAAAGGTGCGCTAGCGGCGGTTTGTTTCTCTACATCTGCCGCCCAAGCATAGCCTTTACGGGGGTAGGTTTGAATAATCTCGGCGCTACCAAACAATTGTCGCAATTCGCGAATGGATTGGACTAACACTTGTTCTTCAACAGTTACATCATCCCAAATGCTAGCCAGCAAATAACCTTTGCTGAGCACTTCGCGAGGTTTCTCGAGCATCAGTAACAGCAGCGCAAAGGTCTTTGGGCGAACTGGAATAGTCTCTTCACCGCGCGTAATCGTTTGGCGATGCGGATAGATGACAAACCCTTGGCTTAAATAAATGCAGCTCAAGATGGATCCTTAAGGTATGTTGCAGGATTAACAGTATATATAGCTCGCAGAGGGTTTAGCCATGCACACTCGCAGGAACTGATGCATTTGGTGCAGATACTGCTTTTCTGTGGTGCACGCTCTCCTAGACTCCTTTAGAATGTCGTTCACATAAGCGTGGCTGCGCCAAGTCAATTGTTGCGTCACAGATTTAGCCCAATGAGTTGTTAGGACGGTAAGTGTGAATAATAAAAGTGAACTTTTGTCCCAGTTGCGTATAGATCGCGATGCCAAAGCATCTGAGCCTGCGGTGTGGCCATGGGTAGCGGGCGGTGTGGTTGCAGTCCTGTTAGTGATCGGTGCATATCAATTATTGTCAGAATCAGCACCTTTGCCGGTCAAAGTGCAAATGGCGCGTATGGCCACGGCAGACTCATCGTCAGCCAGTGTTTTGGATGCCACGGGTTACGTGGTTGCGCGCCGTCAGGCCAACGTATCTTCCAAGGTGACTGGTCGCGTGTTGGAAGTGTTAATTGAAGAAGGTATGACGGTTGCCAAAAATCAAATCGTTGCGCGCCTTGAAGATGTTAACGCCAGAAAAAGTTTTGATGTAACCAATGCCGAAATGGATGCGGCTAAAGCGCAAGTGAGCGAAGTGCGTGCGCGTTTACATGAAGCAAAATTAAATTTTGAGCGCAACAATACGCTTGTGCAAAAACAATTGGTAAGCCAGGCCGCGTTTGATCTTGCCAAAGCCAATTACGAGTCCTTAAGAGCGCAGCTTAATAATCGTGAAGAAATTGTTAATGTGAATGAAAAATTAATCGCCCAACAAAAACAAAACTTAGACGACTATGTATTGCGCGCACCTTTTGCAGGTGTGGTGATTGCAAAAACATCACAGCCTGGCGAAATGATATCGCCCATTTCTGCGGGCAGCGGTTTTACCCGCACCGGTATTTGTACTTTGGTGGATATGACCTCGCTGGAAATTGAAGTGGACGTAAACGAATCCTATATTCAGCGTGTACATGCTGGGCAATTAGCGGAAGCTGTATTAGAGGCTTACCCCGAGTGGAAAATTCCCGCGAAAGTGGCTGCGATTATTCCTACAGCTGATCGTCAAAAAGCCACGGTGAAAGTGCGTGTTGCCTTCCAAAATTTAGACCCCCGTATTTTGCCCGACATGGGCGTAAAAGTGTCTTTCTTGAACCCTGAGCCAGTTGAAAAACAAAAGCCAAAAGAACCTTTGGGTATTCGTGTGCCCACTACCGCCGTGCGTTCAGATAATGAGAATAAATTTATCTATGTTGTTAAAGATGGCGTAGTGCAAGAGCGCAAGGTGAAACTCAATGCGAGTTATGGCAGCGATGTTTATATCTCAGAGGGGCTTAGTGCGGGTGAGGATTTTGTAGTAGAAATTTCGCCCCAGTTAAAAGACGGTGTGAAAATAGTTCAAGAATAACTAAAACCTAAAAATGCGCAGCAAACACTGCGCATTTTTTTCAACTGTTGTAAATGGAGCTTGTATGTCAAATTCTGCAACGCTAGAAAAATCCGCTAAAGAAGTACCTGCTAGCAATGAGGTTTTGGCCAATGACGTTTTAGTAAGCCTAACCAATATCAGCAAAACCTATAAAAAAGGCAAAGAGCTGGTGCCGGTATTAACCGATATTAATGTAAAAATTCAGCGCGGCGATTTTGTTGCGCTAATGGGGCCTTCGGGTTCTGGTAAAACGACCTTGTTGAATTTGTTGGGCGGATTGGATAACCCTTCAGCGGGCGAGTTGATCATTGCGGGTCAGCGCATTGATAAATTTTCATCGAGCCAGCTAACCAAGTGGCGCGCGCAAAACGTTGGCTTTATTTTTCAATTTTATAATTTGATGCCAGTACTCTCTGCGGAAAAAAATGTAGAGCTGCCGCTCTTGTTGACGAATCTCACTAGCAAAGAACGCAAAGCACACGTGGCAGCAGCGTTGGATTTGGTGGGTTTGGCCGATCGCGCCAAGCATTACCCTAGTGAGCTTTCTGGCGGGCAAGAGCAGCGCGTGGCGATTGCGCGTGCATTAGTGAGTGACCCGAATTTATTGTTGTGCGATGAGCCCACCGGTGATTTAGATCGCGCCACGGCCGATGAAATCCTTGCGCTTATGCAAGAGCTAAATCAGGAACAACAAAAAACGATTGTGATGGTAACTCACGATCCGCGTGCGGCGGATCATGCGCGCCACACATTGCATTTAGATAAAGGCAAGCTAATCCAAGAATAAATTTATTAGCGAGGCACAGCATGAAATATTTCTATTTCATTTTTAAAAATTTAACCCGCAAAAAAGTTCGCACAAGTTTAACCATATTGTCGATTATGGTGGCCTTTTTATTGTTTGGGCTATTGCGTTCGCTCAGTGCTGCATTTGATGGCGGTGCTGAAATTGCAGGCGAAGATCGCTTGGTTACTATTCATAAGGTATCTATTATTCAGCCCTTGCCGCAAAGTTATCTCGCCAAAGTGCAAGCGCTGACAGGTGTTGAAAAAGCCACTACGGCCAACTGGTTTGGCGGCTACTATCAAGAGAAAAAAAATCAGTTTGCGCAATTCCCCGTGTTGGCTGACGACTACTTTGATATTTATAAAGATTTAATTAAATTGCCGCCGGCGCAGCTGGAAAGCTGGAAAAAGAATCGTGTAGGTGCGGTTGTAGGTCGTGCGCTAGTCGATAAATACCATTGGAAAATTGGCGATAGAATTCCGCTCATTGGTATGTTCCCACAAAAAAATGGCAGCACAACTTGGGAGTTTGTGATTGAAGGAATCTATGATGCAAAAACTCAAGGTGCAGATACCAGCGCTATGCTGTTCCATTATGATTATTTTGATAAGTCTCGCCAATTCGGTGAAGGTACTATCGGTTGGTTAATTATTAAAGTCAAAGACCCCAAACAATCGGCGCAGGTTGCGGCGGCGGTAGATGCACTCTTTGAAAATTCTTTTGCTGAAACTAAAACGAACAGTGAAAAAGATTTCGCAAAATCCTTTGCCAAACAATTTGGCGATATAGGTTTAATTACTACCCTTATTTTAGGTGCGGTATTTTTTACTATGTTGTTAGTGGCCGGTAATACCATGGCGCAATCTTTCCGCGAGCGAATTCCAGAGTTTGCGATTTTAAAGACGCTAGGTTTTTCAGATGTCACTGTCATGTTAATGGTGTTGTGTGAATCCCTCGTAGTCTGTGTTTTTGGCGGTATTCTCGGTTTAATGCTGGCGAAATTTATTATCACCGGCGCTGCAGTTGAGTTTGCGGCTACTTTGCCGGGTTTAGGCATGTCATGGAAAATAATGGGCATGGGCTTGGTGTTAGTAATTTTGCTCGGCTTCATTACGGGTGCTGCGCCAGCCATTCAGGGCTTACGCTTAAATATTATTAGCGCATTGCGGAGAAACTAATCATGACCTTCAATTGGCTCTCGCAAATTTTTATTATCTCGCTTATGAACTTGCGCAATATTCCTCAGCGCTGGGGCACATCATCTGTGGCAATTTTCGGCGTTGCTTGTGTGGTGGGTGTATTTATTGCCGTGCTATCTATGGCAACTGGTTTTCAACGCACTATGTCTAATGCTGGTTCGCCCAATACCGTAATTATTATGCGTGCTGGCGCAACATCAGAAATGAGCAGTGGTTTAAGTTATGAACAAACACAATGGATTTCAAGCTTGCCCGGCATTGAAAAGAACGGTGAGCAATTGCTAAGTTCGGCAGAGTTATTCGTGGTGGTGGATATTTCTAAAAAAACCACCAACACCTCCGCGAATGTATCGCTGCGCGGTGTTATGCCTGCGGCCTTTGCAGTGCGCGATAAATTTAACATTGTAGAAGGTAGAAATTTCGAACCGGGCAAAAACGAGCTCATCGTGGGCCGCTCTGCGCAAAAACAATTTAATAATTTAGCCGTCGGCTCTAGCATTAAGTTCGGTCAAACAGAATGGCGGGTGGTAGGCATGTTTGAATCGGGCGGGGGCTTGGCGGAATCTGAATTGTGGTGCGACGCTAAAATTCTGCAAGCGGCTTACAGGCGCGGTAATAGTTTTCAAACTATTCGAGCCAAATTAATATCGCCCAGTGTACTCGCCGACTTGAAAGCGGCAGTTGCGGCTGACCCTAAATTTAATGTGGATGTAAAATTAGAAACAGCTTATTTGTCAGAGCAATCTGCACCTATGACCAAATTTATTATGGGGGTTGGTTACCCACTCGCCATACTCATGGCCTTGGGTGCAATATTTGGTGCAATTAATACCATGTATACCTCTGTTTCTACGCGCACTCGTGAAATAGCTACTTTGCGTGCATTAGGCTTTGGCGCTTTCCCTGTTGCGTTTTCAACCTTGTTTGAATCGCTTGTGCTCGCGTTTGTGGGCGGCGCAATTGGCTCTGTTGTCGCCTACTTTTTATTTAATGGCTATACAGTGTCAACCTTGAACTTTGCCAGCTTTAGTCAGGTGGTTTTCGACTTTGCGGTGACGCCTGCATTGGTAAAGCAGGGGGTTATTTTTGCGGCGGCGATAGGTTTTATCGGCGGGCTTTTCCCCGCTATTCGCGCTGCTCGCTTACCTGTAGCAACTGCCTTGCGCGATAATGGTTAATCAAGTTGAATTCATTGCCAAAAGGTCGCCGTATTCTTGAGTAATACGATGGCCTTGTTCTATATTTTGCCTAAGTGCTGGTGTAGTATCTTTTAATAACAGCTAGTGCTTCCCATAGCGGTGAAACCTCATAATACGCATAAAAAGCGAGGCCCTGTACAAAGATGAAAGACGATAAGCCAACCTCCTTTGATATAGCCTATCGTGCTGGAGTTTCGCAATCCACAGTATCGCGTGCATTGCGCGACAGCCCCTTGGTGAATCTTGAAACTCGCTTAAAAGTACAGGCGATCGCGAAAGAGCTTAATTATAAAGTTGATAAAAATGCACGCAATTTGCGTTCACAAGAAACAAAAACTATCGCGCTTTTATTGTGTGAAGATCAGGGTACGGGTGACTCTTTAATCAATCCTTTCTTTTTATCTATGCTGGGCAGCATTACCCGCGCAACCGCCAATCGCGGTTACGATTTATTAATTTCATTTCAACAATTCAGCGATGATTGGCACGCGGATTATGAAGATGCCAACCGCGCCGATGGCATTATCTTTTTAGGTTATGGCGATTACGAAAGCTTTGTAAAAAAACTAACCTATCTCACCGAAGTAGGCGCACATTTTATTACCTGGGGGCCGGTGCTTGAAGGCCAGCCAGGTGTGTCCATCGGTTGCGAAAATTTTAATAGCGCGCTCTTAGCAACAGATCATTTAATTGCCTTAGGTCGTAAAAAAATTGCCTTCTTGGGCGATGTGTCAGAGCACAGCCCAGAATTTGAATTGCGTTACAAGGGTTATATGCGCGCCTTAGAAAAAGCCGATATTGCATTGGACTCGCGCTTGCAAATTAACGCAGAAACGTCGGAAGAAGAAGGCTACAAAGCTACGCTCGCGCTCTTGCAAAAGCGTATTCAATTCGACGCCATTTTTGGTGCAAGTGATTTAATTGCAATTGGTGCAATGAAAGCTTTAGAAGAGGCGGGTATGTTGGTGCCAGATGATGTTGCCGTTATGGGCTTTGACGATATCCCCATGGCATCCTATACCCATCCACCACTCTCAACCGTGCAGCAAAACACCGGTTTGGCGGGTGAATTGTTGGTAGAAAGTTTATTGAAAAAAGTAAACGGCGAACCCGTTGAATCTATGCTGTTGCCCGCAAAACTCATTGTGCGCGGCTCATGTGGTGCCAAGGCTTCTAAAGCAAAATAAGTAGGGAGCCTCTGAAAAATTAACTTGTTTGCTCTGGCGTCGTTAAATTTTTTCTCAAAATGCTCATTTATTTCAATAAACTCCGCTTTTTCGAAAAAATTTGCCTAGCCAGTGCTGCACCGTAAACATTTTTCAGAGGCTCCCAAGTATCAAAAAATCGAACCCAACAAGCAGAGAGAAGATGGCAAACAAAGAGTTTTTACATCAGCGGATTTGTATTTTTGCAGGAAAAGAGATTGACCCAACCTCAGATCGGCACGTTGAAGATATGTTGCGCAACAAATTCAATATTCACTTGCCGCAACGTACATCCATGAATGAATCGCTAGCTGCGGTGAACAGCGATCACGAAATTATCAGTTTGATTAAGCAGTATCGGGCGTTGGTTTCTGCGTGAGTGTTCTCCTTGCAATCTAAAATTCCCGCTCATCCTGAGCGGAAATATAAACATTAAAAATGATTTAGGCTTTCACTTCCGCATCACTATTATCCTGCACAAAATAAACTGACATCGCGCCTAAAATCATGCATACACCTGCAAGCACGATAATGTAAATCGCTTGGTTATCGAATACATATTTCAAAATTTGACCGGCGACTAAGCCCGATACAATTTGCGGTGCGGCAATGGTGAAATTAAAAATGCCCATATATACACCGGTTTTATCGGCCGGTAATGAGCTGGAGAGAATGGCGTAGGGCATGGCTAATATCGCCGCCCATGCGATACCAATGCCTACCATTGGCAAGAGTAAATTGAGTGCGCCACGCGGTACATCTACTTGCGTTACTAATAAATTTACATGCACGATTTCCGCGTTTTGAAAAAACAAAAAGCTGATATAACCGATGCCGCCTGCAAGCAGTGACAGTGAGTAAGTTAATTTGCGCCCAAGGCGGTTGGCAATGCGGGTTAGTACGATTGAAAAGAGCGCGGCAAATAAAGAATAAGCAGCGAAAATTATCCCCACCCAATCGCCCGCAGCACCCTTGGCTGCTGAGATCTCAGCGGGAATGCTATCCAATGTGTGCAAATACGCAGGGTCAAACCATTTGGCTTCAATGCCCCAAATATATTGCGTAATCGCGGGCGTTGAATAAACCCACATAATAAATAACGAAAACCACGAGAAAAATTGCACCAGCGCTAATTGGCGCATGGTTTTTGGCATGTGAATAAATAATTGCCAAAAATTACCAAGGCGTGTTGCAAGCGATGTTTTTACGATAGGTTTTGGGGCGATATTTTTGTAGCGATTGTAATCGTCTGGCGCATATTCTTTGGTGCGAAAGCACGTCCACAATACTGTGCCGAGCAATGCGGTTGCGCCTATATAAAATGCCCAGGTAACTGTCTCTGCCACTTGGCCTTTTTCTGCCACATTGTCCAAACCAATTACGTTGGTGAGCACGAAGGGAAGGATTGAACCGATCACCGCGCCTATATTAATCAGCAGCGCTTGAATGGAATAACCGAGGGTGCGTTGTTGTGGCGGCACCATATCGGATACCAATGCGCGGAAGGGCTGCATAGTCACGTTAAACGCGCCATCCATTAATGCCAACATAATTCCGCCGAACAACATGGGTGCTAGGAAGGCGACAAAAATAGAGGCATTCGGCATTAGAAACATGCCTATGGCGGCGGCAATTGCACCACCTAAAATAAAAGGTTTGCGGCGGCCGAATCTATTCCACGTGCGATCTGATGCGGCACCCACAATCGGCTGCACTAACAAACCCATGATAGGTGCGGCTAACCAAAATAATGAGAGTGAATGTAAATCGGCACCCAAATCAGACAACACGCGGCTCACGTTGGCGTTTTGCAGTGCGAAGCCAAGCTGCACACCTAAAAAGCCAAAGCTGACGTTCCAGACTTGCCAAAACGGGAGAGTAGGTTGTTTCATTGTTGGGTGCCTTTGTTGTTATTCACATAACGCGCCGATGTACTCGCGTTTAAATCCCACACTTTTTTGTCGGCATACGAACGCAATAATTTTACGTATTCAGCATGCGACCACGCCAAGGGGGTGGCTGAGTTAGTGCCTTCGCCGGCGGTGTAATTGTAGGTCTCATTACTGCCCACGCTGTCCCACACTTGCTCTGGAATCATTAAGCCTTCATTCGCAAATACTTCCATGGCGGTAACGTAGGTGTTGCGCAGTTTACTTAATTCTTCGGCAGTTAATTTACCATTCGCCGTTGCTTTGGCTAATTCATAGTGACCGCGCTCGCCAGAGAAAATGGGCCATACACGCCCGCGTCCTTCAGGTAAGCTTTTGCCGGTGGCGTTGTAGCCGCGCCCTGCAATAGTGTCCTCGCCATAGCCATCTTTACCGTAACGGCGCCAGCCCGGCACTTTCTCTGTTTTGCCTGCTGCGCTGAATTCGTATTTAACGCGCACGGCATCGGGCAGGGCGGTGTCATCCATTTCTGGTAGTGTATTTTGAATTTCTTTGTTGAGTGGAGAGCGCACACCGTAGCGTACTAACTCTAAAAATCCACCATCAATCACTTCGCTTTCATTCACATTTGCTTGACCGTTACGCTCTTCCAATAATCCATGATCATTAGGGTTATCGTTGCCGCTTGCACGTAAATAATAATTGCCATCTGACGGTGCTTTGTTGAGCATGCCGTTGGTGGTGTAGAGATTTTTTTCTAAATTTGCTGAATATCTATCGGCAGCAGCGAGATAACGTTTTGCGCTTGCATCATCGTTTGCCAGCTGGGCAATATCGCTTGCGGCGACTAAACCTGCAATTATCGCCGCAGTGGATGAGGGCGAATAACCGGGTTGTTCCTCCCAGCGCTCTTGAATATTTTTTGGTGGAGTGACGGTAACATTTTTAAGCCAATCGATAGTCACCGTGCCGCCGTCGGTTAAAAAATTAGCGGCAGGTTTTAACATCCTGTTGTACCAGTTAAGCATTTCTGCATCGCTCAATACGCCTTCTTTCCACAAGCGCCAGCCGAGCATAATCGGCATAGCGGTTTGGTCGAGCTGTACGCCTACCCACTCGACTTGGCCATCCACGTGGGTTTTTTGTAAGAACCAACCGGGCGTGCCTGAGTAGCCGGGAGTTTTATCGCTTGTTTGTACATGTTCTAAATATTCAAAGGCTACTTTGGGTGTGACTCTATCGCCCAGCGCTAACATCGCCATGGTGACTTGATAAAAGTCGCGTGGCCAAACGGCTTTGTAGCCGGTTTGTGATTTATCCGCAGAGGCACTATCGCCCCAAGGATTAGACAAAGATGCAATCACGCCGCCTGCATAGGTTTTATCTTCCTGTGCTTTTAAGACCAACGCGCTCGCGTAAAGTAATTTGCCGTTGTCAGTGCT
Organism: Gammaproteobacteria bacterium; assembly: GCA_005801205.1. Classification (GTDB taxonomy): domain Bacteria; phylum Pseudomonadota; class Gammaproteobacteria; order Pseudomonadales; family Cellvibrionaceae; genus Cellvibrio. The sequence continues at coordinate 18,389 of SYDJ01000144.1, read as the reverse complement.
TTCTTTGGAAAGTGTTTCCAGTGCGGGTAGTGATGCCAAGTAATCTTCCCAGCCAATTGCATCGCCTTCGCCGTTAAAATTTGCCAAGACTTTTTGTGCGCCTGTGTTTAATGTTTGTGTGCTCGCCGCTAAACTTTCTTCTTTTGAATTGCCAAAGCCCAACACAAATTGCCATTCACCGGTTTCACCTTTTTTAAGGGTGGGCAATTGCAAGGTTATGGCGATATTACCGCTAGTCTCGCCAGTGCTGGTGTAGTGATTGTTGAGCTTACCGCTGGTGGTTAGTTCGTTTAGGCCATCAGACGTGCCCTCAAAGCCCACTGTGCTATTTACGATGCTGGCGTTGGTGCGCACGGCTAGATGGGTTTTGCCATCGGCGGCGAACCAGGTATTGCCTTCTTGCCAAGCTTTATCGCCGGGGCCAGTGTTGGCCATGTGAGGGTTGATATAGAGATAGGGCGTTAAGTTGTCTGCCAGCGCGCGAAAGGTTACTTTCATCATTAAGCTGTTGGTGTCGGGGTCGGTAAAGATATGCTTTTCAATTTCATAGCGTCCTTCTTTATCGCGATTTACAATTTTGTAAGCGAGTGAGAGCGGGCGACCTTGAGCATCTTTGTGTAAATAATCGATGTGCGAAAGGGTGTCCGTTTTTTCTTGATGTAAAAAATTATCGCCTTTTACATAAAACTGCGCTTCCTGAATTTGCGCTTCATGAATTAAACCAAACATGGTTTCGGTGAGTATGCCCTGCGCTAGCGAGAACCAGACTTTAGAAATATTGCCTGTGCTGCCGCTATCTTGATACTGCCCCTGCGTATATTGCTCGTAAGATGTACCTATGCCAGTTTTACCGGAATAAGACCAATGGGATGCACTACCAGGTGCGCCGGGCGCAATGAGTGGGCTTGTTGCAAGAGGTGTTGTTGATTTATTGCCGCAAGCGCTTAGCGCGATGACAGACGATATTAGGATGCAACTCAAACTTTTTTTCATGATGAATACCGTTTTTCATTTTAAGAAATTATAGAAGCGTTTTTATGTTGTCGCATAAACCCAGTGTGCGGGCTACTAATGAGCGTGCAGTATTCTTTACTTGTGCTCCGTAGTAAGACTGTGAATGCCTAGTGACAGATTAGAATTTGTTGCCTTGTGAAACAATTGGCTACATACGTATTCAGCACACTGGCGTGCTTGCATACGTATGTAACCACTTGGTTTGGTTTTAAGGCTCGCGTATGTTGTGAACCATAGGCACACCTGTTTAATCACAACAAAAAATAATCAGCTTGTTTTACTAAGCACGTGTGACTTACTCATAACAAATTTCTAATCACAGCTTGGCAGCTAGCAACTTTATCTTGCCCAGACTTTGAAGGTGCAATCATGCAACAGACTCCTTGGTGGCGCGGCGCGATCATTTATCAAGTTTATCCACGCAGTTTGATGGATAGTAATAATGATGGCATTGGCGATATCCCCGGCATTATTAGCAAATTAGATTACATCGCCAGCCTCGGTGTGGATGCAATTTGGGTTTCGCCCTTTTTTAAATCGCCCATGAAAGATTTTGGTTACGATATCTCTGACTATCGCGCCATTGATCCTATCTTTGGCACGCTTGCTGATTTTGACGAGTTAATTGCGCAAGCTCATGCGCGTAATATTAAAATTATTATCGATCAAGTCTTGAATCACACGTCAGATCAACACGCGTGGTTTGAAGAGAGCCGCGAATCACAAGACAACCCCAAAGCGGATTGGTATGTGTGGGCGGATGCACAGCCCGATGGCACACCGCCTAATAATTGGTTGTCAATTTTTGGTGGTTCTGCATGGGAGTGGGATTCGCGCCGTTGCCAATATTATTTGCACAACTTTTTAAAGACTCAGCCTGATTTAAATTATCACTGCCCTGAGTTGCGCGAACAAATTTTGCAAGAAGTAGAATTTTGGTTGAAACGTGGCGTTGATGGTTTGCGGTTGGATGCGATTATTTTTTGCTTCCATGATCAACTGTTACGCTCAAATCCTGCAAAACCCGTTGAAGAAAGAAAAGGTCGCGGTTTTAGAGCCGATAATCCCTACGCTTTTCAGCGCCATGTACACGATACTTGTCAGCCCGAAAATATCGGCTTTTTGGAATCGTTGCGCAGCTTAATGAATCGCTACCCCGGCACGGTTACGCTTGGCGAAATTGCCTCTGAAGATTCGCTAAAAACCATGGCGGAATACACGGCGGGTAATTCGCGTTTGCATATGACCTATAGTTTTGAATTGCTGGTGGATAATTTATCAGCCCGTTATATTCGCGAAACCGTTGAAACACTGGAACAAAATCTTACCGATGGTTGGCCGTGCTGGGCGTTTGGCAATCACGATGTAACGCGCGTTATGTCGCGTTGGAATGGTCATGATCAATCGCCCGCCAAAGCAAAAATGCTCAACGAATTATTATTTTCGCTGCGCGGTAGTATGTGTTCTTATCAAGGCGAAGAGCTAGGTTTAACTGAAGCGGAAATTGAACAGCACCAATTGCAAGACCCTTATGGCATTACCTTTTGGCCGCGCTTTAAAGGCCGTGATGGTTGTCGTACGCCCATGCCATGGAACGCAAAAACAATTAACGCTGGTTTTTCAGCCGCAGATACGTGGTTGCCAGTTGCAGGTGCGCATTTACCTAAAGCGGTTGATATGCAGAGCCTAGATAAAAATTCCGTGCTCAATGCCTATCGCGAGTTTTTAGCGTGGCGAAAAACGCAGCCAGCACTTTTGTATGGCGATATTGAATTTTTAGATGCACCAGAAAATGTATTAATGTTTGTGCGCCGCCACCAAGGCCACACTATTTTGGCGGCGTTTAATTTGGCTACAGATACGCTTACTATAAATCTTCCTGATGATCTGCAGATTATGGCTTTGCAAAAAAATAATGTGCCTATGGCTACGGTTAATAACAAGCATTTAGTCTTGGCTGCTTATGCGAGTGCGTTTGCTGCTGTTATTTAGTTTTTAGTTGTACCCCTTGTATGTGTTGTTCTCGTTCTCGCTTTAAGGCACCTGTAAAGGCGCCTTTTTTTTGCTTTTTTTTATGAGAATCGTTTGTTTGGGTGGAGTTTTATTTGTATGTAAAAAATTCCAGCGTTTTTTTGCTGAAATATCTTTTTGCATACGTATGCGTTTTTTGAATACGTATGCACGCTATTGTCTGGCTTTGGGAGCAGGCCTACTATCCTCACCGAGGGCAGAATCAATCTGTTTTACGAGTTGCAAGTGTTGTGAATTCAAGACTTGTCATAAAAAATAATAGAGCAATCTCCTGCGGAGACAGTTAATCATGAAAAAGTTACCGTTCAATCACATGTTAGCCTTGGTTTCAACAATGACCTTGGTAGCGGGTTCACACACCGTTTATGCACAACAAGCCGCTGCAGAAGTCGATGAAGTTATTGTTTCAGGCTTTCGCCAAGCAATTTTAAACTCTGTAGAAGCCAAACGTGATTCAGACGTAGTGGCGGATATTGTGGACGCCAGCGCGTTGGGTTCATTGCCAGCTACATCAATCGCAGATGCCTTGGGTCGTGTACCTGGTGTTACTACCGTTCGCGATTCTGGTCAATCATCGCAATTAAACATTCGCGGTATGAATGGCGATTTTATTCAAACCACATTGAATGGCCGCGAGCAAGCCACTACCAGTTCTTACACTGAAAGTTTGCGTTGGATGTCATTCGATCAATACCCTGCTGAATTAATTACGCAAGCAGCGGTGTATAAATCACCTAAAGCATCACATATTGAGGGTGGTGTTGCCGCTATCGTTGAATTGAAAACCGCTGATCCATTAATGGCGAAAGAAGAGCACAACTTCAACGCGGGCTATCGTCGTTCATTTAACGATGCAGCAGGCGATGTAGGGGCAGATGAAGGCGGAGATCGCTTAAGTTTTTCTTATCAAGGTAAATTCCTTGACGATAAATTGGGTGTTGCAGTGGGTTACTCTCACTTGGTACAACCGAACAATTTTGAAGGTTCGCGCGCAGGTGCGGATGGTCAAATCGGTTATGTTGCCAACAATGTAGATGGTGTTAGCGGCGATGAATCACGCGTGCGCGCTATGCAATTCCAAGCCGGTGCAGGTAATGATCAGCGCGATGGTTTGTTAGCGACCATCGTATTTAAACCAAACGACACGATTAAAGCGCAAGTTGATTATTTTAAATCTGAATTTAAATCAGAAGACTATCGTCATGGCGTTACCATCGGCGGTCTTTCTGGCACTGCAATCAGTAACGCAAAAATTGTTGATGGTGTAGTGACTGGCGGAACTATTGCGCTTGGCAATCCAAAAACCACGAACGATTCTAGCCCATGGTTTGAAGCGCGTACGGAAGACCAATCAACACAAGCAGATTCAGAAAGTGTTGGCGCAAATGTGGAGTGGTCTGTTACTGACAGTGCAACTTTAACGTTCGACTACACACACAGTGAAGGCACCAAAACCCGTAAAGATCGCCTTGCCTCTTTGCACGCTTATGAATTTGGCACAGCCACTGGCATGTTGAATGGCGCAAGTGTAACTGGCCCAACGTGGCAAGAATTAAACGGCCAAACCATGACCTACGTGGGCAATGGCGATGAAACACCAACAGTGACATTTAACAATGCCGGTATCCTCACCAGCAATAAAATGCGCTTGTCTCGCTACGAAGAATATCCACACCTTTACACCGATACTGTTGACAGTTTCAAAGTGGATTTCAAGTTAGACGTTGAGCTGGGTGCAATTACATCTTTCGAAATGGGCGCACGTATTTCTGAGCGTGAATTTGATTCACGTCGCGGTACTTTCTTGTACGGCAGCCGCGATGGTCAATTTAATTACGTAAACGGTTCAGGCAATTGGGAATCTTATTGTGCAGATAACTTAACGGCACCTGCGCTTGCCTGTGCGCCAAAATCAGTTGATGGTTTTGTAAGCGTAGGTTCTGTTAAAGGCGCGCCAGATCATTATGTAGTTAACATGGCTGGCTTGGCAGATTCTATTTTTGGTGCGGGTAATTACCAAGGCAAACAAGTATTCAGCCGCGATTGGACTTTCGTAGAATCAGGTGCATTGGTTGAAAAAACCAAAGCTGCTTACTTGCTGGCGAATATCGAATCTGAAATGGGTGGCATCCCTGTAACAGGTAATGTGGGTGTTCGCGTTATACAGACTGACGTTAAATCGAAAGGCGTACAAAATGTTGGCACTGGTAATGGCGAATCAATTACCGATGATATGGGCGTTACGCAAACCAATTACAAATACGTAAGCTACGGCCCTGAGTACACCGATGTATTGCCATCATTGAACTTGAATTTCTCAGTGACCGATGCGGATCAAGTGCGTTTGGCGTTGGCACAAGTAATGGGTCGTCCACCAGCAGGCCAATTAAAAGGCGGTGCAGGTTCTTGGAACGGCGGTGACTTGGGTGCAAATCAATACAACGTGTGGACTAAAGGTTCACCTTACCTAGACCCCTTCCGCGCTAATCAAATCGACTTATCGTACGAGCATTATTTTGAAGATGGCGGTGCAGTAACGGTTGCCGGTTTCTGGAAAGATATTAAGAGTTTAACGGAAGGTGTTTCTTACGCACCGGGCACCATCAACTTCGCAAGCTTGGGTATTCAAACCCCAGCGGGCATGGTTGACGGCGTATTCCAAACCGTACAAAACACCGACAAAGGCGGCTACATTCGCGGCCTTGAATTGGCGGGCACACAAACCTTCGCTAACTTGCCCGGCATTTTGTCTGGCCTTGGCGTAACAGCAAGTTACTCTTACACCGAAAGTGAAACTGAAGTGGGTGGCGGCAGTTTGTTCGGCAAAAAATTATCATTGCCCGGCTTATCTAAAAATGTGTGGAGCGTTACTGGCTTCTGGGATCTGGGGAAATTCAGCACGCACTTGAATATTCGCTACCGCGACGATTACGTGATGAACATGCCTGTTCCCGGCAGCTCAACACCAACCATGGCGAAAAATTACACCACGGTTGATTATCAAGCCTCTTACGCATTTGATAACGGTATAGATCTAGTGTTTGAAGCCAACAACATCACTGATGCTGCAAACGTAACGTCTTACGGTGAAGATTCAGTGTTGGGTGAATACAAAGAGTTTGGCCGTCAGTTCTATGTAGGTGTTAACTACAAGTTCTAATGGTTGTCATTTAACTCTAAAAAACCGCCCCTTGAGCTATGCTTTTTGGGCGGTTTTTTGTTGATGTAGCAAGCATTAAATTTCAAAGAGATGCCAAATGAATAAAAAAAGTATTGTGATTTTAGGCGGTGGTACAGCGGGTTGGATTACCGCTAACCTTATGGCTACCCACTGGGCAGACAAGGGTTTTGATATCACGCTGGTTGAATCGCCCGATATCGGCATTATAGGTGTTGGCGAAGGCTCTACGCCGCCACTTAAAGGTTTTATGGATACCATTGGTGTGCAGGAATCTGAGTGGATGCCAGAATGCAAAGCCACCTATAAAGTGGGCATCACCTTTAAAGACTGGGCAACAAAGCCTAGCTTTACGCAATACGTTCATCCATTTTTATGTCAGCCCGATCAATTTACCGCACCGGCGTTTTTTCACAATTGTCATTTGCGTCGCAATGGTGTTGCACTTGAAGGCCACCCCGATCATTTCTTTTTAGCGACTGAATTAATTAAACAAAAATTAGCGCCCATCACTCCGCCCAATTTTCCGTTTGAAATAAATTACGGCTACCACTTTGATGCAGGTTTGCTCGGCAATTTTTTAGCGAAAGTTGCAGCGCGCAAAGGCGTTAAATATGTACAGGCAACCGTAGTAGAGGTTGTGTTAAATGAGCAAGGTAATATAAGCGTGCTTAAAACCGCTGAAGGCCAAAGCATCAGCGCCGATTTATATGTGGATGCCTCAGGCTTTAGAAGTCAGTTGTTACAGCAGGCACTTAAGGTTCCGTTTATCAGTGCAGCCGAAAGTTTATTTAATGATTCTGCTGTGGTGTTTGCTACCGAGCAGAGCGAACAAATAGAAGTACAAACTATTTCCACCGCGTTGAAATACGGTTGGGCGTGGAAAATTCCCCTTACCCATCGCAATGGTAATGGCTATGTTTACAGCTCGCGTTTTGTAGATGCCGATAAAGCCGAAACCGAATTTCGCGCGCATTTAGGCTTATTAGATTCCGATGTTGCTGCGCGCCACCTAAAATTTAAAGTAGGCCGCGCCACTTTGCACTGGGCAAAAAATTGTTTAGCTGTTGGCCTATCGCAAGGCTTTATTGAACCACTGGAAGCCACGGCTTTAGATATGGTTCAAGAAACGGTGGTGCGTTTTATTGAAACCTACAACAAAGGCCAATTTACCGATCAATATCGCGATGAATTTAATGCGCGCATTAATTCACGCTTTGACGCCATCCGCGATTACATTGTCTGCCACTACCGCGTCACCTCGCGTACCGATACCGATTACTGGATTGAAAATGGCCGCAACGAAAAAATTTCTTTTTCATTAAGATCCATCCTCTCGTCATGGGTGGCAGGTAAAAATATTACCGATGAATTGGAGCGACAAAAACTCGATGCTTATTTCCCAAATGTTTCTTGGAGTTGTTTGCTGGCAGGCAAGGGCGTTTACCCAAACCCCGATCAGTTGCGCTCTGGTAATGAATTAGCGAATCAATACAAAATTGAAAATATTGAGCGTTACTTGAAAGGTTGCGCGCTTAATTTTAAGCCGCATGTGCAACAGCTTAATGAATTGAAAAGATAAATTTTCTCCCTTGAATAAGGTAGTAGATCAAGGGCACCCCCTCCCAACCTCCCCCTTCACACAGGGGAGGGGCTGACTCCCAGTGCGATAGCCTTTTGTGCAAGGCTCGCTCTAATCTCCTCCCCTTTTTCAAGGGGGAGGCCGGGAGGGGGTGCTTTTGCAGTTGCTCTAGCCCTCCCTCTTTTCAAGGGGGAGGTTTGGAAGGGGTGCAGTTTTAAAATAAACAACGGAGCAAAATAATGCCAACTAAATCCCAAAGCATCATCGCCTTAGCGCTAGTCATGCTATTTTCTTTGCAAGTATCCGCCAAAGAATTTGAAATAAAACATCTAGAACCGCTCAACTGGTGGGTAGGTATGCAGCACCCAGAGCTACAGCTTATGGTGCATGGCGAAAATATTTCTGCTTTAACACCAGAGATAAATTACGCAGGTGTCACCTTGGTCGGCACCGAAAAAACCGACAATAAAAATTATCTATTTATTAATTTACGCCTAGCCGATACCACCAAACCCGGACAATTCACAATCGCCTTTAAGCTGGGCGATAAACTCATAACTAAAGCAGTTTATCGATTAGAAGCACGTGCAAAAAACTCAGCTGCGCGCAAAGGCTTTGATGCGAGCGATGTCATTTATTTACTTATGCCAGATCGTTTTGCCAATGGTAATCCTGCTAATGACTCCAAAGCGGATCAACTAGAGAAATTCAATCGCAGCATTAGCGGTGGCCGTCACGGTGGCGATTTAAAAGGCATGCAAGATCATTTAGATTATATTGCAAACATGGGTTTTACCATGGTGTGGCCAACGCCGCTGGTTGAAAATAATCAAGAGCAGTATTCCTACCATGGCTACTCCGCCACTAATCACTACAAAATCGACAGCCGCTTTGGCACTAACGAAGATTTCAAACAATATGTTGCCGCAGCCAATAAAAAAGGCGTGGGCGTCATTCAAGATATAGTGCTTAACCATATAGGCTCTGGCCATTGGTGGATGGCCGATATGCCCGCTAAAGACTGGTTAAATTTTCCTGAAAAATTCACCGAAACAACGCATCGCCGCACTGCTATTCACGACCCGCATGCAGCACCAGAAGATGCAAAATTATTTAGCGATGGTTGGTTTGTAAAAACCATGCCCGATTTAAATCAACGTAATCCCTTGCTCGCCACCTATTTAATTCAAAATTCGGTGTGGTGGGTGGAATATGCCAATCTCTCTGGCATTCGCGAAGATACCTATTCTTATTCCGACAAAAATTTCCTCTCAGCATGGGGCAAACATCTATTAGAGGAATATCCTAACTTTAATATTGTGGGCGAGGAGTGGACATCTAATCATGCGATTGTTGCCTCATGGCAAAAGGGCAAAAAAAATGACAACGGTTATGTCTCTTATATTCCGAGCATGATGGATTTCCCTGTACATGATGCTATGCGCAGTGCACTTAATGAAAACGAAGGTTGGTCTATCGGGTTCATAAAACTCTATGAAACCATCGCCAATGATTTCATTTATGCCGACCCCGCGCATATGGTGGTCTTCCCTGAGAACCACGACACCAGCCGAATTTATTCGGCGTTGGATGGCAATCTAAATTTATTTAAAAACGCCATGGTCTTGAGTGCAACTACACGCGGCATTCCACAATTCTTTTACGGTTCAGAAGTGTTAGCGACTAGCCCTAAAGAACGCGATGACGGTGCAGTGCGTAGCGATATGCCCGGCGGTTGGGCTGGCGATAAAATCAATGCCTTTACGGGTAAAGGTTTAAGTGCGCAGCAAAAAGATGCGCAAGATTTTGTAAAAACCTTATTGAATTGGCGCAAAACCAGCGATGCCATTAAAACCGGCAAGCTCATGCACTACGTACCAGAAAAATCCACTTACGTTTATTTCCGCTACACAGATTCAAAAACTGTGATGGTGGTGCTGAATAAAAACGCACAGGATTCACAACTAGATTTAGCGCGCTATCAAGCCATGATTAAAGGGAAAACGAGCGGAAAAAATATTTTAACGGGTGAGATATTGGATTTATCCAAAGGGTTGAGCTTAAAAGCTATGACGCCAATGGTGATAGAGCTGTAAGTAAATGTGGTATGGCTGGTTGGATATAAAGCCGCTTATGTCGAGCGGCATTATTTTTTATAGAAATGGTTTGTTCAACAAGGTGTCTATTTTTTCTGCAATAGGCGAAAAGTCAGGATGTTTTTTTGCCAAGTCTGTTAAGAGTGTTTTTTGGCTTTCACACGCTTTTTCAACATCATTAACAATCTGTTCAATTCTTGCATTGTTTAGGCCGCAATGGGTCTTGGCGAACTTATCCAGTACTTTCCATTTTGGCCAACGTTTAGTTCCAGTTAAGGTGAGCGCCATGGAATCGTTGGGGATGTAGGGTGTGGTGCTAACCAAATCGAAAACCGGTGCGAATTTACGGTTGCTGTCAGGCGTTTGTCCAGCACGATAACTTTCAAGGTTGTTATATAAAACACCAAAGTTTTTTAAATGTGCATCGCCATTTTTAATCTTAATATTAAGCAATGTCAGCTTAAAAAAGTCTTCAAATGTTTTTTGTTGAAGTTCTTGCGAAACATATTGGCGAATGGTGTTGGTGCAGGCTTCAATGCTTGAGTCGTATTTCGCTTGAGTTGTTCTGCCTTGTAAAACACAAAAATCTTCAAAACCCAGCGGTTGATCATGTTCGTCTATATCAAAGCGTTCACAAATTAATAATTTGCCGTTATTGCTAAGGTGAAAGTTCGGTGTAGTTAAACCCGAAGCTTGCGCAAGCGATAAACAAAAAAATTCATTGCAGGCTAATTGCGGAAACTCACTTCCCCAGCTTTTAACAATATATTTTTTTAATGGCAATGTAGTTTTATTGATAATAGGGTTAATGCCATCAATTTCATTGCGTAAATCCATAAGCACTTTAGGTTGTACACCTGCAACGCCTGATTGCAATGCGTAGATATTCAATAGATGGTCAAATAATTCGGCATCATCGCTATTAAGTATTTCATCCAAGGCGGGAGTAGTCAGGTTCGTTTCAGGCAGGGGATTATTCGCAAGGGTATAACGCAAACGGCCAATTTGGTGATTGCCCAAGAGCGTTAAAAAAGTCATGTCATCGCTGCCATAATGTTTTGCAGCGGCTCGCTCAATGGCTTGACGCAAATAACCCTCGGGTAAATTCATTTGAAATAATGGATGCAAGCCTTGCTCGTAAATATAACTCTCAAGCCGCAATGGCATTGTTAAAGACAATGCTTCGGGTGCATCAAGCCCATAGGTAAACCCATGGCGCACTTGGGTACGTGCAAGTCGCCCAGCAAGTTGGCGATTAACAAAAACATCAACCTCAGCCATGGTGAGATTCCTCTCGTTGCGCTGCCACCAAATCATCCAGCGTTGGCAAACCTGTGTTGGCAAGTGTTAGCTTTTTACCCAGCAGCTCTACAACTCGCTGCACCTTGCGTATACCTATATCGTTGTAATCATTGCGTTCGAGCATGCCCACCGTTGTTCTATCAAGCCCAGCCATTTCAGCAAGCTGTAACTGACTCCAGCCCTTTTGCTTGCGTAGGGCTTTAATTTGTTGACCGAGTTGTTCCAAGGGCATTGTCATAATGGTTGCTATCTATTATCAATAATGATGAATATATACATCAAAAATACTATATTCAATACAAATGATGAATATATGCATCAAAATGAATGATGCAGGATATTTACTTTACGTACACGCAACAAACATGAGCAATTTCTCATGTTCGAAAAACACGATTTTTTCGACATAAGCAGATTCTCATGTACAAAAAATCCGATTTTTCGAACATGACAATACATAAATCAGCCAAAAAACTTGAAAAGTCCCAATTTGGTACCTATAGTACCCAAATTGGGACTCTTGTGGCGGTTGTGCAATGACAAATCAAGTAATAGCAAATCAAGCAATAACGGTAAGCGATGCGCTCTTTAGCAAAACCCAGCAAAAGGTAATTGGCTTGCTGTTTGGTAGGCCGAATCAAAGCTTCTTTGCCAATGAAATTGTGCGCAGCGCTGGTTTGGGTAAGGGTACAGTTATGAGGGAGCTGGAGCGGCTTCATAGCGCAGGCTTGATTACGCTCTCACGTCAGGGAAACCAGAATCACTATCAGGCTAACAGCCAGAACCCCATTTTCCATGAGCTAACGGCCATAGCACGCAAGACCTTCGGCATTGCCGATCTTATTAAAGACGCTCTTCAGCCTCTCTCCGGCAAGCTTCTAACTGCTTTTATTTACGGCTCCATCGCTAAAGGTGAGGCCACCTCTGCAAGCGATATAGATTTAATGTTGGTGGGCAGCGATATAGCTTACGGCGGCGTTATGGAGTTGCTAGCCGCAGCAGAAGAAAGCCTTGGCCGCACAATTAACCCCACCCTCTACACACCGCAAGATTTTCAAACTAAACTCAGCGGCGGTAATCATTTTTTGGTCAGAGTCATGGAGCAACCACGAATTAACCTTGTTGGTGAGGTTGATTCAGTAAATAACCTATAGGGAGATTAATCACCATGAGTGAGTTTTTAGAAAGCCTAGTAAAAACGGGCGGGCTTAAACAAGAGCCGCCAGATGCCAATGAATCAGCAGGCTTATTGCGCAGCGCAATTGATCGTTTGCAAGATGCTCATAACAACCAACTCAAATTTGCCAGCCGTTTTGATTTAGCCTATAACGCCGCGCATGCGCTTGCCTTATATGCGTTGCGCCAACAGGGTTATCGCTCAGATAAGCGTTATCTAGTCTTTCAATGTTTAGTGCACACTGCGGGCGTTAATAAAACGCAGGTGCGAGTATTTGGCCTTTGTCATGAGCGTCGTAATTTAGCTGAATATGAAGGTTATATGGATGTAGATGAAACCTTGCTTGCCGAATTGTTGGAGGCTACAGATGAATTGTTGGCGAAGCTAACAATTGGTTGATGTAATAGGCTGTATTTTCCAAATTGCATATTACTAAGGCACAATCGCTCTGTGCGTGTTAAAAGAAAAATATTAAAGTGCATTGATCTTACTTTTGCTCTCGGTGCTTTCGAAAAGTTACTTTTAATGACATAAGAAATATTTATGTCAATTAATTGTACTCACTTATGGGTGAGTTATTTTTTAAACAAGGAATTATTTATGAATATGTCAACAACCGAACTAATACTTAAATTTGATCCTAATACTATCGAACACTTGGGTATTTCATTGTATTCAAAGTTGCCAAGTGTGATATCAGAGTTAATATCTAATTCATGGGATGCTGATTCAGATGAAATTAATATAGATTTTAGAGATCAAGGTGAGATTAAAGAAATTTACTATTCTGATGATGGTATGGGTATGACTTTTTCAGAGCTTAACGAAAAATATTTGCTAATAGGTAGAAATAGGCGTCGACAAGGTGCAAGCCTTACTCCGAAGGGAAGAAGCGCAATTGGAAAAAAGGGGCTTGGAAAGTTAGCTGTTTTTGGTATATGTAATGAGGTAGAAATTTGTACTGTTAAAGATGGCATAGAAAATAGATTTTCAATGCATATTAAGGATATTAAGAGTGCAAGTTCTAATTCGTATAAGCCGAAAATAATATCTCACAATATTCCAGTACAAAAAAATAATGGGACTGAAATATGGCTAAGAGATGTAAAACGTAAATCTAAATTTAGTACGTCAGACATAGCTCATGGCTTGTCAAAAAAATTCCTTATATTTGATGCTCTTAGGGTTGAGCTGAGGCACAATGGCGTTGACCCATTAGAGATATCAAATGAGCTGAAGTATGATGGTTTTCTTAAACAGTTTGAATGGGAGTTTCCGAAAGTAGAGTTTGGGGTTGAGTATAAAAATTGGGATAAAATAAAAGGAAAAATATTTACTCTTGATACTCCTGTTAAAGATACAGAGATGAAAGGAATTTATCTCACGTCGAGAGGTAAAATAGTTAACGTGGCTGACTTTTACGGATTGAGAGATACAGATCAGTTCCATAGTTATGTTACTGGATATTTAGAAATAGACTTTATTGATGAGGTGGATGAGGATTTGATATCGACAGATAGGCATTCTCTAAACTGGGAGCATGATGTTACAAAAGAGTTGCAGACTTACTTACAAAAAATAATTAGAAAAATAGGCGGGGAGTGGAAAATCAAGAGGGCACGCTTGAAACAAGAAAATATAGAAAAAAAGAGTCAAATAGATATCCTTAAGTGGCAGAGTGGCATGCCTACATATGAACGCGAGTTGAGTCAGAAAATCATTAACCCTATATTAGAAAATTCTGATATTAGTGTTGATGAATCTGAAAGAATAATTTCAAATGTGATAGATAAATTTGACAATAAGGTTTTCAAAGATTACGCCTCTAAAATAGCTGATAATATAGATCCCGAACACATTGGAAAGTTTCTAGATTTGTTGAATGACTGGAAAGCAATTGAAGCTAAGCAAATTAGTGATTTGGCTTTGGCTAGGATTGAGGTAATAACAAAATTCGAAGAGCATTTGAATATGGATACCAAGGAGGTGCCGACATTGCATAATTTCTTAAAGAAGTTTTCTTGGCTTTTAGATCCACGGATATTAGAGTTTAGAGACGAAGTAACCTATTCAAAATTACTTTCCGAAAGCTTTCTGGAGTCGGATCAGCCGCCAGAAAATAAAAGAATCGACTTTTTATGTAGTAATGCGCTGGGAGGGGTGTTGTACGTTATAGAAATAAAAAGAAGTAAATATAAAGTCGATCAGAAAGCTCTTGAGCAAGCCTGGGAGTATCAGCATTTCCTAAAGGATAAATTTGCTACTGGTTCTGGTTTCTCTACGGTGGTTTGTTATGTCGTAGGCGGTGAGAAATCATCTGATAGTAAGTTTCAAAGTAAGTTACAAACTTATGAAAAATCCGGTGAGGTTTTTGTTAAGACATATAGAGAGCTACTTGAACAGTCAAAACAATATCATCGCGAATTTATAGATATGTACGATCAGATAAAAAAATAAATTTACATTTCTTCATGCACTATTTTTGCAATTAGCTTTGCGAGAAAAGGAGGTACGGCATTTCCAACTTGAACATACTGTTGAGTTCGATTTCCTTCAAAAAAATAATTGTCAGGAAATGTTTGTATGCGCGCAGCTTCACGAACAGTAAGGCTGCGACATTGCTGTGGATCATAGTGAATAAAATAGTGCCCATCTTTTGAAATGTGGCTAGTTATTGTGGTTGCGTATTTGCCTTTCGCTTGCACCCGAAACCGATCTGCAAATTTCCCAGATTCCCAATTTTTATGATTCGGTGCTAAAAACTCTGGGAACTCCTGAGCTTTTGGGTTTGGGTTTTCACGGTCACTATTTTCTTCTGCAAATGCAGCACAAAAGAGGTAGCGTGCCAAATCTGTAACTATATGACCTCTGGTTTCATAATTAAGTACACCTTTAATTTTCTCATCCTTGTACCAGGTTTTGAGTTCTTCTGGTGCGCTCATCTCTGTCGTGATTTCGGATGCGTAAAATATGTTACCGCGTTGTAAGTTCTTCAGTTTGTTGGCCTGCAAAGCTTTTATTCTTTTCGCTAATTTTGCATGACCACTGTTTTTCAATTGGCGTGGCATTTCTTTGAATATTTCAGATGCTACGCTATTCCACTTTTCAGCATCGTCTCCGCCTTTTGATAATCCGCTTCTCAATGGGGGAAGGTCACCAATTACATCTTCAATATTAACTTGCTCTGTGGTTTGAAGAATCGATGGGATGGTGGTGTTGTCTTCTCTTATTCCAAGAAGAATTACTCTGTGTCTGGCCTGTGGAATACCATACTGTTCTGCTTTAATAACAAAGTCAGAAATATTTTCATAGTTTGGATTTAGCGGATCATTAGCTGGCCTTACCAGTGAATAAATCTTGTATTTGCTTTTTCCGCGTTTGCCTAATGCTTTGCTGGGGTTTTTAAGGTCTTCAAGAATTTTTGGGAATATTTTTTCATCATCAATTGTGGCAGACAAAATACCCTTTACATTTTCCATAACAAACACATCCGGTTCAACGATGTTAAGAATGTTAAGGTATTCTTTGTAAAGAAAGTGGCGGTGGTCATCTTTAGCTACATAGTCAGTTTTTCCCATGTTGCGCGCACGACCAACCAATGAATAGGCTTGGCATGGTGGGCCGCCAATAACAACTTTCTTTCCATCGTAGTCTTTTAATCGCTGTTTTATTTCTTTTTCTATATAAGTATTATCTTCACCTAGAATTCTAGGTTTCTCCAGCGTTTCTTCAATCGCCGCTTTTGCCTCATCTGAGTATGCGGCAAATAGTTCTTCACGCTTAATCTCACCGCGAACATACTGATAATATTCTTCGGGCACTTTTCCTTTGGGAAATTTTCTAAAAAAAGCACGAAGCTGTAATGTTTTGTGTGCGCTTTCTTCTGCTTCTACAGACGCAATAATTGAAAAAGGGTGATGACCTTTTTCATCTACAAGAGCTGAAAAGCCCTCACCTAAGCCTCCTGGGCCAGCGAAAAGGTCAATGATTTTGATTTGAGGGCGCATATAAGAAAAAGAAAAAAATAGAGGGTCTTAGAATAACAGGATTATCTACTAATTCCAGGGTGCGATTACGGGCTTTACGCATTGATATTGCGAGAGCGGTATTTTATCGCCACATACTGAGTGTATTCAAAAGGTTGGAGGGTATTGGTTGTTTGAATGCGTGTGCTTAACGGTAAAACCCGTCGTCAGCCTAACGAGGTTATTCATACTGCCGCGAATTGGCTATTGTATGACTCTCTAAATGCAGAGATTGAGGGGCGCACGCGTTAAAGCAAAAAGCAGATCAAATTTTTAATCTGCTTTTTAAGCGCTAAAAAATTATCTAGCTTTATTGAGCTTACCCCTGCTCATCCTCAACACTCACCATCCACCCCAGCCCAAAACGATCTGTGAGCATGCCGAAGCTGGGCGACCAAAAGGTTTTTGCGAGTGGCATTTGTATGCTGCCGCCTTCGGCTAATAAATTAAACGCGCGTTCAGTTTCTGCTTGGGTTGGCAGTGAGAGCGAAAGCTTAAAGCCGCTGAAGTTTGTTTTGTCATCGCAACCATCTGATGCCATAAGTGTGTTGCCACCTATGGTGAAAGTAGCGTGCATCACTTTATTTTCAAAGCCCGGGGCGAGCATACCTGGTGGTGTGGCTTCTGGGCTGTCGCTGTAGCGCATCATATAGGTCACTTCTGCGCCTAAGACTGTGCGGTAAAACGCCAGTGCTTCTTCGCAGTGCCCGCTGAAAAACAAATAAGGTTCTAGTCGTGTGCTGGCCATGGTTAACTCCTTGATGGGGGATGGGTGGGGATGTGGTCTGAATTATGTGCGCGCTATGGCGTTGCCTTCAATAGCGTGATGCGCATTGGCTTTAGAGCATTGCTTTATACAGCTTATCGTACGTGCTATGGGCACTCTAATTAAATACTTGCTCACACTCAGTATTCAGCGTGGCATCTCAATGTCAGAAAATCCAAAACTGTCCTAGGTGTAAACAGTGGTTCGCGGGTAAAGTTTACCAATGGCAAGCCAGAAGAAATGATTAACCTCCATAAGCCACACCCAAGCAATGAATTAAAACGCTACGTGAAAGCGCAAGTTATCGAGAAACTGAAATTAGGGGGCTACCTGTAATGGCAGGCAAAAACGAATTAATGACCCACAAGGGCTACTACGGCTCCATTGTCGCTAGCATTGAAGATAATTGTCTGTATGGCAAGCTAGAGTACATTCGCCCGCTGGTAAGTTATGAGGGGCAAACCTTGGCAGAGCTTCAAGCTGCCTTTGAAGGTGCAGTAGAAGATTATTTGGCTGATTGTGCTAAAGACAGAATAGAGCCTGAAAAACCCTGCAAAGGTAGTTTTAACATACGTATAGGCCAAGAACGCCACCTTCAGCTTGCCATGTATGTAGGCAAGCAAGCCAAGTCTATAAACGATTTAGTGGTTCAAGCTATTGACCATGAGCTTGAGCTGTTGCGGGCGGGCTAATTAATGCAAGGCTTAATTTCGAGAGAGGCCTCAAGCGATTAACTTGGGGTTTTGGCTGCCTATGAGTTAGGGTATTGCGAGACGCGTGCACGGGGAGGCTGCAGACTTCCAAAACCTTACTTACGGTGATTTTGCAATTTGCTTTCAAGATAAGCGGGTGCTTACCTTGAAAGCCTTGCTGTATATGGTGGGCCCACCCAGACTTGAACTGGGGACCTGCCGATTATGAGTCGGATGCTCTAACCAACTGAGCTATAGGCCCTGAAAAAAATGTGCGTCACAGCGCGCAGGAGGCGCATTATAGAGACTTGTTTTGTATGTGGCTATAGCCTTAAGCGGGGAATAAGAAAGCCTGTAACTTGTTGATAGGTCTAAAAAATAAAACCCGCACATGGCGGGTTTTATTTTGGCGATTAATTAATCAAAAAATGATTAATTATCTTTTCCTATCTAGTCGTCTAAGAAGCTGCGCAAATGATCGGAGCGCGATGGGTGACGCAATTTGCGTAAGGCTTTGGCTTCGATC
>SYDJ01000143.1 GCA_005801205.1 Gammaproteobacteria bacterium | reverse complement strand
GCTTTGCGTAAAGGGAATCGCTAAGAGTGCGCGATAAGCGGCCTCTTCTTCCAAGCTTGCTGATTGACGCAAGTTGGTGGTGATGCGCTCCTGAAAATCAGCAGAGACTTGATCTTTAATATCTTTTTTAAAGCGGCGAACCACTAAACCTTTGTGCTTGAAATCATCGGCAGTGTATTCGTCTGGGTCGCTGATCGCAGTGGGGTCGAGCAAGTTAATCAACGAGGCAAAACTACGCGCAGAACCATCGTGCGGGGTAGCGGATAGCAGAATCATGGTATCTGAGCGAGTAGCCAGCAATCGTGCCAGACGCGCACGGCGAGACATTGCTTGTTCCGATGCACGCGCGGCTACGTTGTGACACTCGTCGATAACGATAATGTCCCACCAGGCATTACCCAGGTAGTTGCGGTATTCGAGGTTATTTTTGAGCGTATCCATAGAAATAATGGAACGGTCAAAATAATTAAACGGGTTGTGGTTGGCGGGAATGCGATTGCGAACGCGCCCCAGCCCGACTGAATCTAAACGGGTTAATGGAATTGAAAAGCGGCTCCACCATTCCTTTTGAAATTGGGTGAGCATGCTTTTTTGCGTCACAACCAAAATGCGCTTGCCGCGCCCGCGCTGAATAAGCTCTGACGTCAGAATGGCGGCTTCTAAGGTTTTACCTAAGCCTACGGCATCTGCAATTAAGATCCGGCTGCGTGGTTGCTTGAGTGCCTGGATTGCGGGGTCTAACTGGTAAGGCACTAGGTTCATGACGCCTTGATGGCCGACGTGAATTTGCTCATCGTTGGGAATACTGCGGCGGCGTTGGCTTTCAATGTAGAGCAAAGCGGCGCTGTACTTATCGCTGGTATCTGCGACTAGTTGGGTATTGGCTGGGTCGAGAATTTCAATGGCATCTTCCAACTCGGTTAGGAAGAGCGACTCCTGCCCTCTCACCAATTCCGATATGCCATCGCAACTGAGTAAATAACCGCCGTCTTTAGCAGGGTCTGCACGGCGAATAAGCCATTCTTCATCGCGTATCACTACGCGCATACCGGGGGCAAGCTGATGCTGCATGTATCCTGATTCCCTAAAGCCAAATTGTTTGTTTATTCATCAGCTATTCGGCTGAATTGTTTTTGTTTTCAGGCGACGGAGTTTGCCAGATGCAAAAGCGAAATGCGATGAAGATCACACTCAAAGCAGTGTCAACATAAACTTTTCTCTCAGATCTGATTTTCCATAACTTTATTTTCTAAAAGCCAAATTGATCTTTTTCACGCGCTGAACGCTTGTGACCTGTGCATTTAACAGGCGTGGTCTTGTAATAACAATTACAAGAGATTTCACGCGTGAAATGATGTACACACCATTTGCACAAGGTTAATCAAATTCCGCCAGCTTAAAAAGCAACTGTGTACCCATACATGTACACCTTTGCTACAGATTTGATCACTAACGTGATAACTTTTTAGGGCAAGGGACGGGAAATTTTGTAAAACAATGATTTGTCGCTATTGGGTAGTAACCATAATTATCACCTTCTAAGAGTCGGCAACGAATGTGTAGCAGGACTACTTGCGACAGGTTTGATACCTGTAGCCAATACCGTAATTCTTAGTGGGTGGCTGCCCGCTATGCTATGAACACCCAAAATGACTTGTGTATCTTCACTGCTAATTTCATCAATAAATTCCGTCGCCAAGCTTAAGTTGTCCAAATCAAAATCCTCACCGGCTTCGGCAAACACCAATATACCTGTCGCACTATAGTGTGTAGCTAAAGTGGTTAATGGATGATGTATCGCCTGACGAACTAGGGCTTTTATATCTGTGCTTCCAGCACTATCCACAACACCCATCGCAAACTTTCCATGAGTGCGGAACAAAGAAAGGATATCCGCGAAATCAATATTAATAAGTGAATTGACCTGGACAACGTGCAGTAATTGCTCGATGACTTGTTGCAAGTGTTGGCTGCCCACTCTCATTGCATCCACTAAGCTAATATTTTTAGGGAAATTCGCTTGTAATTTATCGTGCTCAATACAGAGCACACCCTGCGTTTCACGCTCAAGGTCTGCGAGCACAGCATTTGCAATAGTAGTTCGTTTCAGCCCCTCAAAACGAAAGGGTTTTGTTACAAAGCAAATGGTTGGAATATTCATTTGCATAGCAACCTCTGCTACGACACTAATACCACCACTGCCTACGCCACCACCAAGACCCGCAACGAGTAGCAGCAATTCTGCACCCTCTACAACGGCTGCTATTTCACTGCGGCTTGCATGAGCAGCTTGGGCGCCCGCTTCAATACTGGCACCACAACCCAAACCCCGGCTCGTTTTTGGCCCGAGCCGAACGGACTGAAGCTGCCCTGCCTCGTCCAAGGTCGCGCTACTAGAATCCATTACGATTAAACTGACCGGTAGTTCCCGTTTTGAAATTTCAGAAACTATATGAACTCCAGCACCGCCAATACCAACAATTTTAATACGAGGTAAACCGCTACTGATTTTTGGCTCTGGTAAAAACATTTTTTGGCTCCCATTGAGCTGTTAGTTCAATGGGAGTTTATGATGAGGGTGCGTCAAGATTTGACGCATTCAAAGCAATATTTTTAAATCACAATTGGAAATTAGTACTCAATCCATAGCGGATAGAAACTGACTCTCTACATCTACCGATTTATATGTTTTTGGATACCCTTTCGGGAAATTAAGGATTGGCTTGTATACTTTATGAAATAGCTTTTCTAAGGAGGAAATAAATTCTCTACTTCTCCCACTAGCATCAATAATTAATAACTTATAGTCACTGATTATTGGGAGCGCATTTACATAACTGGAATAGTCAGATCCCAATTTCAATAAACCAACTGTTCGCTTCAAAAAATCATTCATACCATATTTTGGAGACATTCCGAAGTGACCACCAATTCTGTGAGCAAAATGGCTAGATGAGCATTTCCCAACATACAAACATTCTTCTCTATCATTAAAAAAAATATAGACTCCGTGGCGCAAAGCCTTTCCAGTGTTTTCATTGATTAGAAGATCGAACAACTTTAACTCGGAAATATGTATTTTTTGTGCCCTTTCAATTTCCAATATAACCTCAGATATTCTTAACTCTAAAAACCTATCTACTAGCATTTTAAAAGACATACAGAACCCCAAATTTGCCTTAACGTCCACACCCACTATCGGCTGGATAGATTTTCTAAAACTTCACATATCTTAAGCAACAACCGTATTAGACAAAAAGTATCATTTAAATTGAAAATACACTGGCATATCTTTCAATCTGTTCACAGTATCCTCAAGGCTATCCCAGACTTCTTCCGAAACCTCTGATTTAAAAAAAGAAAGCTTATATCCTAAACTTTCAAATAAACAATTGGAAACATCGCTCAATCCATATCCTTTGCAATCATATATTGCAACATAGCCTTCAAATATAGGTGATATCGACTTTATACCATTAAAAAAAACAGGGCTAATGCTGCCATCAACATACCTATCATTGCCTCTAAAGGCTTCGTCTATCAAGACCAGCCCGCACTTAAGAACTTCAATTATATGCACTGCCAATCCTATTCTTTCATCATCGATATGTACGTACTCCATAAAATGGTACTCCACTATTTTAAATATTTACTGACAATATTTTTTATCGCATTTAAAGAACTTCAAACATAAACCTGAACGGCTTTGAACTACGATAAAGTGCACGACCCATGTTGACCGCTAACGCACAGATCAAATTTCTATGTGCTTTTCCTTTTGATATTATTTTCTAGCGGATTAATTTCACCAATAAGATAGTCTTCAAGTGCTGAGGCCATATAGTTGTACTCAACAGGGAATCCTATTGTCAAAATGCACGTTACTCCAGCTTCCTGCCACCTATCTCTCGGAACTGCATCTCTTTCAGAACCTTTTGGTGCACTCCTATATACATGAGCCATTAGTCTTCGACTAAGTCCGCTATCGGGATAACAACCACCTCCCCTACTAGCTCCCAAACCAATGTAGACAAGCTCATCTCCTTTAAACAACGCATAAACACCTCCTAAATTATAATTCGGAATTGGGCCAATCCACTCCCATGACTTTGACCAGACAGGAGGTTGTAAATCCAGATTCCAGTGTTTTAAAAAGAACGCATCAGTTTTTGAAGTTAGTAGTTCTCTATTTTTCATATCTCGAAGGTTTTCCTATGATCTCAATTGCACCTGCAAGCATTCGTTAAACTTCAACTACACCTATAGCTAAAGCGCCATATGAGCCTATTTTTTGCATTAAAAATCCCGAATATTAATTCAAGCCCCGCTAAAACTTCAGTAATGCCAATACAACCCACTCAATTTCTAGATTTTCCAAACCAAAGCAAAAGGTATCTTCTTTTTGGGGAATCTTGTTGCAGTTAGCCCAAATCAATGGAGCGACCTATAAGCAAAATAAGCTGCTGATTAAATGAACTCATCATGGTTTACTCATGGCTGCGGCGACGCAAAGCCAAGCTTAAGTGAAACCTCGCTTTCCTGTTTATTTACCCCAAAAAAATAAACTTACATCTATTGTTGGACATTTCTGAGGGTTTCATGGCAATGCTTAGAAAGTCGCATACTTTCAAAAGCAGGAGCGTAAGATTCCGATATTTACCCAGATAGAGACAAGTTGCAAATACTACTATTCCGCACGTTCTATGCGGGCAATATCATCCCCAAACCCCAACAACCAGTTATCAAGCAATAAACTATCTACAACCGTAGCAGTAATTTCATAATACCCATCATCATGCTCAATAACGGTTTGATCAGCGGATAGAGGAGATTCCAGCAAATGCAGGCTTACGGATTTTTTGATGTGGAATGAGAGTTTAATTCGCTTGCCTCTTCCAAAACCAAAGCGGCCATCATCATCATATTTTTTAAGGTCAAATTCAGGAGGCCTTTTGAACGTTTGGGCTCTAGCCTCTGCGGAGATAATGCGGTGCAATGCCAAACTTCTTTCGTTTTCATAACCATCGTACCGGCATACGAGATAAATGCGTGAACCCTGTTGTGCCAAGCCGAGCGGCATAACATCCGCTTCAGTTTCTTTGCCTTTTGAGTTTTTATAATGCAGCTTTAACCAGCGATTAGCATAAAGCGCATCGCTAACTGTTTCAAAAACACCGAGAACAATTTTGGGAGGAAGTAAGGGTTGGCTGGTAGCAACCACTCGTACTTTTTTTGGCCACTCTCGCTCCAACTTAGCGTTACTATCTGGCCCGAGGTTGCGACGCGCTTGCGCGAAAAAACCTTCCATAGAATTCATCAACCGCGAGGGCAATAAATTTCGCAAATGCTCCTCGGCCAAGCCCAACAGCAAAGACTCTTGCGGAGTGAGATTCGGCAATGCCAAGCCTTTTGCCCGCTCCAACCACCTATAGCCATAAGGCTTACTGCGATCATCTCGCTCTATTTCAAAATGCTCACTCAACATTTCCAACTGGCGCTGGATTGTGCGTAACTCACGCTCAATACCTGCATCTTTAAGTTGGCGATGAAGCTCTGCGGCGGTTATTTTTCGTCCGCGCGGAATCCGGCGAAG
>SYDJ01000013.1 GCA_005801205.1 Gammaproteobacteria bacterium | reverse complement strand
CCCGCGAACCCTTTGATGAAAACAAACTGCGCGCTGGTTTATTGCGTGCACTTGAAAAACGCCCCGTCAGCATCGAATCTATTGAATCCTCCATCAACCATATCAAGCATTTTTTACAAGCCACTGGCGAGCGTGAAGTGAAGTCCATTGCGGTGGGTGAAAAGGTGATGGAGCAGCTGCAAAAGCTGGATGAAGTCGCTTATGTGCGTTTCGCCTCTGTTTATCGTCGCTTCAAAGATTTGAACGAATTCCGTCAGGAAATCGACCGCCTTGAGCAGCAGCCAGACAATACCTAACCG
This sequence comes from Gammaproteobacteria bacterium, assembly GCA_005801205.1. Classification (GTDB taxonomy): domain Bacteria; phylum Pseudomonadota; class Gammaproteobacteria; order Pseudomonadales; family Cellvibrionaceae; genus Cellvibrio. The sequence goes on along the minus strand of SYDJ01000013.1, from coordinate 10,191 downwards.
CTACATTTACAGTGATTCTTATTACGCATGCCGATTACCTCCGCTGATTATCCTTTTATGGCGCAAGCGCTCCGTTTGGCGGAGCGCGGCCTCTACACGACTATGCCCAACCCACGGGTAGGTTGTTTGTTGGTTAAGAATGGCCAGGTGGTTGGTGAAGGCTGGCATATTCGCGCTGGCGAAGGTCATGCAGAAGTGAATGCCTTAGCCGCCGCAGGCGAGAATGCGCGCGGTGCGACCGCTTACGTCACGCTAGAACCTTGCAGTCATACCGGCAAAACTGGCCCATGCAGCCATGCGTTAGTTGATGCAGGTGTTGTGCGCGTTGTTTATGCGATGGAAGACCCTAATCCGTTAGTCGCTGGTCGTGGTTTAGATTATCTCCGCGAAGCTGGCGTTCAAGTCGATGGCCCATTATTAGAAGATGATGCACGCGCCCTCAACCTAGGTTTCATCAAGCGTATGGAGCGAAAGCTCCCGTTTGTGCGCTGCAAAATGGGCATGAGTTTGGATGGCCGCACCGCTATGGCCAGCGGCGAAAGCCAATGGGTCACTGGCAAAAAAGCGCGTGGCGATGTACAGCGTTTGCGCGCTCGCTCTTGCGCCATCATTAGCGGTATAGATTCGGTGTTGATGGATAACGCATCACTCACAGTTCGCGGTGAAGAGTTAGATTTACCTAATGCGCCAGAAGCTGCCGCCAAACAACCATTGCGTGTGGTGCTGGATTCAAAACTGCGTCTTGGTCGTAAAGCCAAAATCTTAATGCAGGAAACGCCCATTCTGTTGGTTCACAATGGCAAGCCAGAGAATGCGGATAAGCTGGCTGACTGGCCTGCACATGTCGAATTGATCGCGTTGCCAGCAAACTCTTCTATCGACGGCGGGGGCCGCATCAACCTCAACGCACTCTTAAGCGAATTGGCAAAGCGCCAATGCAATGAAGTCTTAGTAGAAGCGGGCGCTACCTTAGCGGCGAGTTTTTTACGGCGCGGCTTGCTCGATGAAGTTATTATTTACATGGCGCCCAAGCTGCTTGGCAGCAGCGCGCGCCCCTTGTTTGATCTGCCTTTAAACACCATGTCTTCTGCCTTGCCGCTTAAAATAAGCGATATGCGTGCAGTGGGCACAGATTGGCGAATCACCGCCACGCCAGATACGGAATACTAATGAACGATTCTCAAGAGCCTAATGATTTTCAACCTAAACCCAGTGCGCCTTTGGATAGTACTGCGAGGGATAACACGGCGGCCTATCACAAACGCTTTTTAGCCTTTGTGATTGATATGTTTTTGTTGCTGTTCGGCATGATGTTTATGATGCGTTACCTCGGCCTTGAACCTGCAAACACGGCAGATATGCAAGCGGCCTACCTAGATCTTTCTTCCAAAATTAATGCGCTCTCTGATGCCCATAAAATGCTCTTGGTCTTTGCTCCGCAGCTTATATTTTTTGTTTTGCATGGTGCATCCTTGTATCAGCGCGGGCAAACCATTGGCAAGCGTCTTATGGGGATCGCCATTGTTACGCTCGACAATCAAAAGCCTGCATTCTTCCCTCTAATCGCCCAGCGCTATATGTCGCAATGGCTGATGGGCATGGTGCCGGTTGTTGGTCCTTTGTTGCGTCTGGTGGATATATTGCTCATTTTTCGCGCCGACAAACGCTGCCTGCATGACCTTATCGCTAAAACCAAGGTGATTGATTTGAAAATATTGGTAGTGACATCGCCCAATAGTTTTGTTGCTTAAAATAACGGGAGTTTCGCGCTATGTTTACCGGAATCATTGAAGCGATTGGCGAAGTGGTAAGCGTGCAGCCAAAAAATGGCGACCTGCGTTTGCGCATTAAAACCAACGGGTTGGATTTAGCGGATGTCCATTTAGGCGATTCCATCGCCACTAACGGCGTGTGCTTAACCGTGGTGGATTTACCGGGCGATGGTTATTGGGCTGATGTTTCCCGCGAAACTTTGGATAATACCAGCCTGCCCGCGTGGAAAATTGGCCAGCGCGTGAACTTGGAAAAAGCGCTGACTCCGCAAACCCGTTTGGGCGGCCATATTGTTAGCGGCCATGTGGATGGTATCGGCGAAGTGGTTAGCCGCTTTCCAGACGCTCGTTCTGAACGATTCCGTATTCGCGCCCCCAAAAGCCTCGCAAAATACATCGCCCATAAAGGCTCCATCACCGTGGATGGCACTAGCCTCACGGTGAACAAAGTGGATGGTGCAGAGTTCGAATTAAACATAGTCCCCCACACCCTAAAGTGGACGATTATGGACAGCTACCAAGTTGGTACTACAGTAAACCTAGAGGTAGATGTCCTCGCGCGTTACTTGGAACGTCTCATGCTCGGCGATAAAGCTGCCGAAAGCGAAGGGCAGAGCGGTGTTACCTTGGAGTTTTTGGCGAAGCACGGGTTTGCGTAGGTTGGTGGTAAGCGAAGCGCACCCCAACATGACCATGTCTCCGTGCAAACCAAAGATTAAAATGCGTGATGGTTTAATATTATTTCTGTAATTCAATAATGTGCCGAAAATGAGTTCGACATGTTGGGGTGCGCAAGCTTACCCGCAACCTACATTCTCAATGAGATTGAATATGCAATTAAACACCATAGAAGAACTAATTGACGATATGCGTCACGGCAAAATGGTCATCCTAATGGATGACGAAGACCGTGAAAATGAAGGCGATTTAATCATGGTCGCCGAGCAAGTGCGCCCAGAAGATATTAATTTTATGGCTACGCATGCACGCGGCCTCATTTGCCTGACGCTTACGCAAGAGCGCTGCAAACAGCTGGATTTACCGTTGATGGTGACGGATAACAAATCGCAACACACCACTAACTTCACTGTATCCATTGAAGCTGCAGAAGGCGTCAGCACCGGTATTTCAGCGGCAGATCGTGCCTTAACCGTGCGCGCCGCTGTGCGTGCGAATGCGAAACCAGCAGATGTTGTTCAGCCCGGCCACATTTTTCCGTTGATGAGCCAACCCGGTGGCGTGATGAGTCGCGCTGGCCATACCGAAGCGGGTTGCGACCTTGCCCGTTTGGCAGGTTTTGAGCCCGCAGCGGTGATCGTTGAAGTCATGAATGCCGATGGCAGCATGGCGCGCAGGCCAGATCTTGAGCAATTTGCTGAGCAACATGGCCTAAAAATCGGTACTATTGCCGACCTTATTCACTACCGCGCCACTAAAGAGAAAACCGTTGCCTGCATTAACAGTCGCAAAGTAGAAACGCTTTACGGTGAGTTCGACTTGCGCACCTACCGTGATTTGGCGCGCGGCGATTTACATTTTGTGATGGTGAAGGGCGAAATTACCGCCGAACCAACACTGGTTCGAGTGCATGTGATGGATTTAGCGCGGGATATTCTGAGCTTGCAGCGCCCGTCTATTGCAGGCGGCAAAGCATGGTCGTATCAAGAAGCGCTTAAGCGTGTAAGCGAAGAAGGCAATGGTGTTGTCCTGCTAATTTGCCACGACGAATCCACTGCCGAAGTTGAAGAAAGTATCGATTGGTTGTTAAGCGGCAAACAACAACGCCGCAGCCCAGAAGTTTTGTACAAACAAGTCGGCACCGGCTCACAAATCCTGCGTGATTTGGGGGTGCGCAAGATGCGCGTAATGTCGGCACCTATGCGTTACTCCGCTTTGTCGGGTTTTGATTTGGAAGTGGTTGAATACGTTTGCCCAGATGCGTAATGCTTAATAGGTTTTTATTGTAGGTAATTACTTATGCCCATTATTTCGATGTTTTATGGTGTGATTATTCGTTTGTATCTCATCGACAATAAACATCATAACTTGCCACATATTCATGCTAAATATAATGAATTTGAAGCTTCCATAGCTATTGATGACGGTGAAATTCTGGCTGGAGACTTGCTTCGTAAGCAATTAAGACTAGTTCAAGCGTGGATTGAGCTGCACAGAGATGAGCTTGTCGCAGATTGGGAACTTGCGGTTGCTGGCGAATCACCTTATAAAATTCAACCTTTGTGAGGTTTTTATGTATTGGGATGTAACACTCGTTAAGCCTTTGCCTGATTATAAAATATACGTTGAGATTGAAAATGGTAAAAAAGGTGTTTTTGATCTCAAGCCTTATCTCGAGAAGGGTGTGTTTCGTGAGTTAAAAAATATTTATTATTTTAATTCTGTAGGGCTTTTGTTTGGCGCTGTAAGTTGGCCGAACGGACAAGATATCGCGCCGGAAACCCTCTTGGCTGAAATGGCCTCGTCGAATTGATTGTTTTTTCAATGGGGTCAGACTCCATTGATTTATGCGATTTACAGTTAACTGTCAATAAAAATCAATGGAGTCTGACCCCATTGAAAAAAATGAGAAAATACTATGAGCAACATTAAAGTTATCGAAGGCGATTTCGCGGCGTCAAAAGGCAAGTACGCGTTGATCGTTAGCCGTTGGAATAGTTTTGTGGTTGAAAGCTTAAAAGAAGGCGCTTTAGATACCTTGCGTCGTCACGGTATTAAAGACGAAAACATCACCATTTATTACGCGCCGGGTGCATTTGAATTTCCTATTACTGCACAAAAAATTGCTGCCAAAAAAGAGTTTGATGCCATCATCGCTTTGGGCGCAGTTATTCGCGGTGGCACACCGCACTTTGATTATGTTGCGGGCGAATGTGTTAAAGGTTTGGCGCAAGTATCCTTGAATGCGGGCATCCCAATTACCTTTGGTGTTTTGACTGTAGATTCAATCGAGCAAGCTATTGAACGTTCTGGTACTAAAGCGGGTAACAAAGGCGTTGAAGCGGCTTCTACCGCGTTAGAAATGGTTTCTCTTATCAGTAATATTTAATGTTGTTTGTCGTCATCCCTAAAGGGAAACCAGTGACTTTTTAATTGAAAGGCGCTGGGTGCCCAGGGGCATGACGAAACCGGTTTGCACAACACTCTGTAACTATTTTTTGAGCCTGAATCTATCAGTCTCAGTTCTTTATCAGTTTTCGTTTTTATCAGGTAAATGCAATGACTTCTCCAAACAGTTCTGGTCAAAAAGGCTCAGCTCCCAAAGGTCAGACGGCCGCTACTCGCCGCATGGCTCGTCACTACACCATGCAAGCGCTTTATCAGTGGAAAATGGCCGGTAATAGCGTCAATTCAATTGAAGCGGAATTTCGTGTTGATAACGATATGACCAATGTGGATGTTGAATACTTCCACGAAATTTTGCATGGTGTACCTGAGCATCTGTCTGACATTGAGGCTACCTTCGAGCCCTTTTTGGTTGAGCGCTCGCTAGTTGAACTAGATCCGGTGACTCAAGCTTTGTTGCGCATGGCAACCTACGAATTAAAATTCCGTATCGATGTGCCCTACAAAGTGGTTATTAACGAAGCCGTTTCACTTGCAAAAAAATTCGGCGCAGAGGACAGCCACAAATTTATTAACGGTGTGTTGGATAAAACTGCCGCAGTTGTGCGCGCGCCTGAAGTCAACGCTAATCGCAAACCTTAAGCTTGCGATTCACCATGCGCGAATTTGAACTTATCCAACAATTTTTTCAGCGCGAGCAAGCCGACCTTTTGCTAGAAGAAAAGGCGCAAGTGAGTGTGGTATTAGGGATTGGCGATGATTGCGCACTTTTACAAGTTCCTGCCAATAAGCAACTAGCGGTATCTGTTGATACCCTAGTTGCGGATGTTCACTTCCCAGCCGATGCCAAACCTGAAGATGTTGCTGAACGCGCACTGCGCACTAATCTCAGCGATTTGGCAGCAATGGGCGCGGAGCCATTGTGGTTCACGCTTGCGTTAACGCTACCTAAAAATTCTGAATATGTGAGCGAAGAATGGCTGCGCAGTTTTAGTTGTGGTTTATTTCGTACTGCTAATCACTATGAAATTGTGTTGGTGGGTGGCGATACAACCTCTGGCCCCTTAAGCATTACTATTCAAATTATGGGTGCGGTTGAATCGCATCAAGCTTTACGGCGCGATGGCGCGAGTATTGGCGATTTTGTCTGCGTTACAAATTATTTGGGCGATGGCGCTGCCGCTTTGGCGGTGATTCAAAATCGACTTGTACTTGGTAGCGAACATCAAGACTATTTGCGCGAGCGTTTTTATCGCCCTACACCGCGCTTGCTTGAATCTAACCTGTTGCGCGGAATTGCCAGCGCAGCGCTCGATATTTCCGATGGTTTAGTCGCCGATTTAAATCATATCTGCGAAGCTAGCGATTTAGGTGCGGTGATCGATGTAGAAAATTTACCGCTATCGCCAGCGTTAATCGCCATCAATGATTTGCAACAAGCGCGTACTTGGGCGTTGAGCGGTGGTGATGATTACGAATTATGTTTTACGGTGTCGCCCGAAAAAATGCCTGAGCTTGCTATGTTAATAGCGGAAGGAAAAATTTACGCAAGTGTGGTGGGTGAAATTATTGCGGGTAGCGGCGTGCATTGTGAATTAGACGGCGAAACGTTTGAATTAGTCGTACAGGGTTACCAGCATTTTTAATGTTTACATTTTTATTTGATATTGTTTTTAAGCTTTTAGGCACTTGTTATGACGACATCTAAAAATATTAATACGCCGAGCTTTAAGCAGCTACTGACCAATTCAGATCATTTTTTTGCGTTTGGTTTTGGCAGCGGTTTAGCACCTAAAGCCCCTGGCACTTTTGGTACTTTGGCTGCGGTGCCTATTTATTGGTTGATACAAGATTTGTCTTGGCCAATTTATGCAACATGGTTAATTGTGACTTTTGCGTTGGGTGTTTATTGGTGTGATCGTTCATCTAAACAATTGGGCGTACACGATCACGGCGGAATAGTGTGGGATGAATTTGTCGGCTATTGGATCACCATGTTTCTAGCGCCAGCAGGTTGGTTGTGGATGCTGCTCGGTTTTGTGCTGTTTCGCTTCTTCGATATTATTAAACCTTGGCCTATAGGTTGGTTAGATCGTAAAGTTGGCGGCGGTTTTGGCATTATGATTGATGATGTATTGGCCGGAGTTTACGCATTTATTGTATTGCAGGCCTGCGTTTATTTTTATCCATACTGATTTTTAGTTGTCCAAAAAGTGCTAATGAGATAGAAGTAAAGAAGACTGTTCAATTCAAAACTCGCCGTAAATACATCCCTGTAGGCTCGAATCGGCATCCATGCTTCATAGGGTTTTGAATCAAACAGTCTTCTTTACTGAACCTTGTTAGCAATGTGTATATTGAGGTCATTCAGTGACAATTCGTTTTATAGAATCCTGCAAACTGCCAACGCCGTTTGGTATGTTTGTGATGCACGGTTTTGAAGATGATAAAACCGAAAAAGAGCATGTGGTGCTCACCATGGGCGATATTCATCGCGACGAGCCGCTGCTCGCGCGTATTCATTCAGAATGCCTAACCGGCGACGCACTGTTCAGTTTGCGTTGCGATTGCGGCCCGCAATTACAAGCTGCCATGCATAAAGTGGGCGTGGTGGGGCGCGGTGTTATTTTTTATTTGCGTCAAGAAGGTCGCGGTATTGGCTTGATCAATAAAATTCGCGCCTACTCATTGCAAGATTGCGGTGCGGATACGGTTGAAGCCAATGAGCAATTAGGTTTCGGTGCAGATATGCGTGACTACAGCATCCTGAAGCCTATGCTGGAACATTTGAATATCAAAGCACTAAAATTGCTTACTAATAATCCGCGCAAAGTAAAAGCACTGCAGGATATGGGGATTAATGTCGTGGAGCGCATACCGCACCAAACTGGCCGCAATCCACACAATGCAAAATACTTGGAAACCAAAGCCGGTAAACTTGGGCATTTGTTTAATGCTGCGGATGAAGAGAAATAATTTTTAAAGAGAATCCTATGACAACACGTATTGCAATCGCTGGCGCTGCTGGCCGAATGGGTAAGGCATTAATTGATGCAACCACTAGAAATGCTGAAACCCGTTTAACGGGCGCTATCGTTCGCTCAACGTCTACTTTGGTGGGTGTAGATGCCGGTGAGTTTGGTGGCGTAGGTAAATTAGAGGTAAAAATTGTTGGCGATATTGCACAGGCAATCGACCACTTTGATGTGTTAATTGATTTTAGTTCGCCAGCGGCAACTTTAGAAAATGTAAAAATGTGCGCAGCAAATAATAAACCTATCGTTGTGGGTACTACAGGTTTTAGCGATGCTGAAAAAGCGGAATTGCTTTCATATCAAACCCAAATTCCGTTGCTGCTTTCTGCCAATTTTTCCACTGGCGTAAATTTGTGTTTTAAATTGCTCGATATGGCCGCACGCGTGTTAGGCGATGAATACGATGTAGAAGTTTACGAAGCGCATCATCGCCACAAAGTAGATTCTCCTTCAGGTACTGCGGTGCGTATGGGTGAAGTTTTAGCGAATGCCTTGGATCGCGATTTAAAACAAGTTGCTGTTTATGGTCGCGAGGGTCAAATCGGTGCACGTCCACGCGACACCATAGGTTTCGCAACTGTACGTGGCGGCGATGTAGTGGGTGATCATACGGTGATGTTTATGGCCGATGGCGAGCGTGTAGAGATCACGCACAAAGCGTCGAGTCGTTTAGCTTTCGCCAATGGCGCGGTGCGGGCCGCAGTTTGGTTGCAACAACAAAAGACGGGCTTGTTTGATATGCAAGACGTTTTGGGTTTGCGTTAATCGATTTTCATTAATAGGAATTTTTATGGCCGGTTCCAGCTTATTACTGCTTCTTGATGACATAGCCGCTGTTTTGGATGACGTTGCGGTTATGACCAAGGTTGCTGCTAAAAAAACGGCGGGCGTGTTGGGAGATGATCTTGCATTAAATGCCGAGCAAGTTGCCGGTGTACGTGCCGAGCGTGAATTGCCGGTGGTGTGGGCGGTCGCTAAAGGTTCCTTTATCAATAAAGCGATTTTAGTTCCGGCTGCACTATTGATTAGCGCGTTTGTACCTTGGCTGATTACACCGCTGTTGATGATTGGTGGTGCCTATCTTTGTTACGAGGGTGTAGAAAAGCTTGCGCATAAATTTCTGCATAGTGACGAGGAGGAAAAAGCCGAGCACGATGCGCTAGAAGCCGCGCTACATAATCCTCAAGTGGATATGGTGGAGTTCGAGAAAGAAAAAATCAAAGGCGCGATTCGCACTGACTTTGTGTTATCTGCGGAAATTATCGTCATCACCTTGGGGGCAATTGCGGCGGCGAGCTTTAAAACGCAGGTCATTACCGTCATCGCCGTAGCCTTACTTATGACTGTGGGTGTCTATGGTTTCGTGGCTTTAATTGTGAAGTTGGATGATATGGGTTTGCACCTACTGAGAAAGCAAGGGCAGGGTGCGTGGGTATCTGTTCAACACACTATAGGAAAAGGGTTGTTGTTAGCCGCCCCCAAGTTGATGAAGTTTTTGTCGGTTGTGGGTACGGCGGCCATGTTTTTGGTGGGCGGCGGTATTCTTGCCCACGGCATTCCTTTTATGCATAACCTTGAACACAGTGTGCAACATCATTACGGCAGCCTTGTGGCGGGTGTTGGCGGTTCATTGGCGAATATGATTTTGGGGATTATCGCTGGCGCAATTGTGTTGCTGTTGGTTACTGGGATAAGCAAGGTATTCGCTAAAAAATAAACGTCTCAAATGGCATCAAAACCCAGTGTGGTAGCTTTTTTGAGCCTTGTGAATGGCTAATTAATACCACTAAAGAGGGAATTTCCAATGGACACTCTTGCCCTAACCCCGTACAATTCGCGGTTAATTGCGCTCGGCACTGCCGCGCTTGGTTGAGGTTAATATTGGCTCCTACTGAATAGAAATTGTAGTTCGTAGTGATAGCCCACAAACAATTTGTACAGAAGCGAGATGGAATTCAGTTTCATCTCGCTTTTTTACAACCTGCAACCAAGCAAACTCACTTTAGCCCTGTAACTCAACTCGATTTTCGCGCCTTTGCCTGTGCGACTGTTTTTTTGAGCCTGAAGAAAGTGAGCTTTGTTGAATTGCGCACCAGCTTTAGCGTTAAAACCACTGCCAAACCCAGGAGGTTTACTTGAATACTCGGGACTCTCAACCCGCTCTCACGAAGAGACCAGCACTACTCGTACTTGCAGACGGTAGCGTTTTTCGCGGCACTTCCATCGGTGCAGAAGGCTTATCTGTAGGTGAGGTGGTGTTTAATACCGCCATGACCGGCTACCAAGAAATACTAACTGAT
>SYDJ01000142.1 GCA_005801205.1 Gammaproteobacteria bacterium | reverse complement strand
TGCAACACGAGTACGGCTCGATAAAAACACGCTGTTTGTGGATGGCAGACACTTGAACTTGTCACCTGGAATGGCGGTCACGGTGGAAATTAAAACTACACAACGCCGCGTGATTGAATACTTCCTCGATCCACTTAAGCGTCACGGTTCGGAGAGTTTACGGGAGCGGTAAGTATTTGAGGTCTGTGCAAGACGTTTGCAATAATCGATTTTGATAGTATTCTATGTACATGGCAATAAGTGCATAGGAGTTTATCATGAGCGACTACGATAGGCTGTTGCAAGCGTTTACGCAAAAACCAGTCCAGTATAGTTCGGAGCTGATAGTTGATTTAGGTGTCAGTCAAGCCAGCTTATTTCGGTTACTCGCCAAGTCACAGGTGGAGGGGGCGATAATAAGGGTGGGACGGGGGTTGTATCAGCAGGCTGAACACTATGCGCAACAAGACCCTTGGCTGGCGGCGCTGCGTCTTTATCCTACGGGGGTATTGTGCTTGCTATCCGCCTTGGCATTTCATCAGCTGACAACACAATCGCCTAGCGTTGTGTGGGTAGCGGTGGCGAGTAATGCATGGCGCAAGCAAGCATCATTTCCGCCCATACAGCCGGTGCATATGAGCAGTAAGGCACTACTTGCAGGTATTGAACTGTACCCGCGTGAAGGTGGCAATGTGCGTGTGTATTCGGTCGCAAAAACGGTGGCGGATTGCTTTAAGTTTCGCAATCGTATTGGTGTAGATGTAGCGATTGAAGCGCTACGTGAAGGTTGGGCTGCACAAAAATTTAACCTGACCGAATTGAATGAAATGGCTAGTGTATGTCGCGTGCAAAATATCATGCGGCCTTACGTGGAGGCGCTAACAGCATGAATAAAAACGCAAATAATAATGCTATTTCGATACGCCAAAAATTATTAAATATCGCAAAAATGCAAGGCGAAGATTTTCAACAGGTGCTGGTGCGTTATGCGCTTGAGCGTTTGCTATATCGCTTGTCGCTGTCGATTTACGCTGAACAATTTGTGCTTAAGGGCGCACTCTTGTTTCGCTTGTGGTTTGATTTACCGCAGCGCCCCACGCGCGAAGTCGATTTTTTGGGTTTTGGTGAGGCTGAGCCAGAGCGATTACATTATATTTTTACGGCGTTAGTGCAGCAACCACTTGCCGATTGTGATGACGGCATAGAGTTTTTAGTAGCTACGTTAAAAGCTGAGCCAATTCGCAAAACGGCAGGGTATCCAGGCATTCGTATAAACCTGCACGCTCGGCTAGCGAACGCGATGATTCCGGTGCAATGTGATATTGGTTTTGGTGATGCAATAACACCGCAGGCATTATCAACAACATTTCCAACACTATTGGATTTGCCAGCACCTTTGTTACGGGTCTACCCCTTAGAAACAGTAATTGCAGAAAAGCTAGAAGCTATTGTCAAGCTGGCAATATTTAATACACGCTTAAAAGATTATTTTGACTTATGGGTGTTGTCACACGCAGAGGTTGTCGATAAAAATACTTTGCCAAGCGCAATCGCAGCGACTTTTGCACGCCGCAATACACCTTTACCGAAAGACCTGCCGGTTGGCCTAACGCAACTGTATGCCCACGCAAAACAACAACATTGGCAAGCATTTTTAATGCGCAGCCAATTGCAAGCGCCACCATTAGCAACAGTAGTTTCAGAATTAGAAAATGCATATTGGCCGCTGTTTCAAGTGGCCGCTACATTGTGAGCAACCCTTAATCAATCTTGTAATATAAGTTCAATTATTTTTTTTCTTTCTTTTATTGGCGTTCGGTGTAGCTTGACTACAACTTGCGCGAGTTCATCATCTTTTGCATAAAAGTAAGCTTCAGGTACGTTCAGTGCTTCGGCAAGCCTCTCTATTACTGAGTAATCTGGAGCATGTTTACCTGTTTCATAGTGATTCATTCGTGACCTAGCAGAGCTTTCATCAAAGCCTATAAGAAACCCCAAGCGCTCTTGCGACAAACCAATCAATAGTCTTGCTTCTTTAAGTCTTTTTGAAAGAATGCTCATGTCTACCCCCAAATTCATGAAGGTCGAATGTTGTTGCGATACAGACAGAAAAGTGTCAAGGAATGCTTGACGCTTTTCCGTAATGCTATATCTTGGGTGGCTGTTACCGGGGGTGAGCATATCTACGAAATGGTGTACACAAATACCGCACCAGATGAGCGTGGTATTGCGAAGGGGTAGGAATTGCTAATAAAAGGGAGCGGTACAATGATTTTCAACAAATTGGTAAAAACGGTATACCTAAAAAGCCGTTATGAATTAATGGCGCTATTGGAAAATATTCAGCCGGCGAAAGGGAATCTATTTGAAGGCTCATCGCTATCCAGTGATGTTGCCAATCTCTACGAAGAAAAAATCGACACCTATTTCCCGCGTATACCATTTTCAGAAGAACGACTTGCAGTCTTTTCGCACATAGTGAGTAATGCGGGTATTGTGATGCCTGATTTACAAAACGCAATTAATGCAAATAATCGGGTGCAAGCGTGGTTTGTAATGCGTTACGCGCAAACAGATAAAAATAATGATGGGCATACCACTATAAAGCGATGCTTTTATGAGGCAGAAGTGTTTGGATTGTTTGATAACCCTAATGCGGTGGATGAGAGCGAAATAAAATCTGTCATTGATTTTTTGAATTCAAACTACAAAAACGATGTAACGCATTGGCAGCATATGCTTGGTAGTGAAAACGACAATTTGCATCCGTTATGTATTTATCAGCAGCTCAAATTAATGGCGCATAAAATTGAAAGGCGAGTTGTTACAGGCTGCTTAACTAAAAATATTTTTGTGCCCTTCATAAAAATATATTCCAGTGAAGCACTTAGGTTGGAGTTTTAGAGTTGAAGTTTTGTAACGCAATAATAAGGCGAAAAGAAAAACAAATTTCTTTTGTTTTGTGTTTAAAGTTTGTTATGATCCCAGCCACTTACAAAACGGTTGGTAATACATTAGTAAATAATGCCTCGCGCATGGTCGCTAGGTTCACAATGGACGTAAAAAGGACTTAGGTATGAAACACATATCCTATTACCACAGTAACAGCTCGTTTTCCGTATCCTCAGCTATACCTGCCAAAAGCATAATCGCCAATATTTTTGCTTTGGTTGTCTGTGCTTATTTAACCGCGATCCAACGGCTACAAATTCAATATCAAGCGCTCAATCATTTCTTTAATGAACAATTTTTATACATCTCTTAAATCTACAATGAGTATTTTACTTATGCGTCGTTTTTTATTGCTGTTCGTATTGCTGGCGGCAACTTGCACTGCTTATGCTGCACCACAAGTAATACGATGTGGCGACTCCGATACAGTTGTCATAAATGCTCAGTCCGTATCCAAGCCATTTTTCACGCTATCTTTTAGCTCCCCAAAATCTACCAAGTTGTATCAATTATCAGCAGAAAACGAGTTTCTAAAGGTTCGTTGCGATAAAAAAGCGAGTGGCGCTTGGGTAGTGTTATTCCTCCACACCTGCGGTGGAACCTCATGCAACGAAGACTCCAATTTCGGAATTATTGATGCGGTCACAGGAGAGCTGCTGCTAGAGGCAGGCCAAAGCTTAAACGGCAATGCTGCGCAGGCGAAAAAAATAATGGGCAAAGAAGTAGAACCGTTTACCTGCATGATTGAAGAGCATGAAGGCTCTAATTCAAAAGGTGAAATATGTTTTAGCTCGGAAATAGAACTTGGATAAGTAGCTACTGTACAAACCTCATATTAATCGCTGTAACTAGCGCAATAAAAAATTGTTATTCGGAGTTTCTATCATGCTTAATCTAAAAAAACTCAGTATTTTATTAAATGTAATTATTTTTTCACTATTTGCGTCTGTATCAGCCATTGCAGCTCTAGGCGAACCTAAAGATAGCTTGGTTTCAGCTGAGGATGATTGGTACGAATACAAACTTACGCATAAAGCAACACCATGGGCTGGCGTAGTGGGTGTTTTAGATATAACCAACAAAAAAACGAAAGAACTTGTTTATCACGAAGAAGGTCTTCCTTTCAAGCATGTTTGCGAAGGTAATAAAAGCATATTCACGGAATATAAGGTAACGCAACAATCCACACTTTATGAAGTATCGAAGCGGCAATTTATGTTTTTTTGTGCCTCTGACGGAGGCAAGCATAGTGTGCTTGCCGTTTTTTCGCAGGGCACATTAAGTGCAAGAATTCGAACAGTTGAGAGTCCAGAGATAATACATAAAGATGAAAATGGAGCTATGCACTTTAAGATTGGGCATAAATACCCTCTTTTGGATGGCTCTATAGGTAAATTTTATGAAGTATTTGATTTTGATCCCTGGGGCTTTAATCGTGCTCGTTTCATGCCTTCGTACGATGAGGTAGCAATTCAAGAATACAAAAAACTTTTTCTTGAAATGGCGGAGCTTGTTAAGCTTGATGCAAATAAGCAACGATTTTATTTGGAGCCGATGCTTTCAGTATTGACCAGCATAGGTGATACAAACCTCACGTGCAGTTCAATAGAGAGCGGCGCTTTAGCCTTTGCAGCGCCAGAGCAAATCAAAAATGCCATTATCAGCAATGCTGGCCGTGGTTATCCGTATTTCAATACAGCAATCTGCACCAAGTAATCAATTAACTAGACAAGGACTTTAAAATGCCTACAACTTCGACTGCAACGGTTAACACATTAACTGATGCTCAAATCAAATAGCGGTTTTTTATCGTGACATGGCAAGCTGGCGAGCTCGCTACAATAATCACGCCTTACTTATCCCCGCCAAATATATTTGAGGTTAATATGAAATTCAAATTCTATCTGTTTGCATTACTTTTGCCATTAGTCGCCTGTGCAGATAACACAAAAGAAAGTTGCATTGATCAAGCAAAAAAATATGAAGCTTTGGCAGAAGGTCCTGAGTCGGCAAAAACAGCTGAATTATTTCAGCGCGCGCAGGATAAATATTTATGTGCTTTAGAGCAAGGAAATGAAGTTGCTGGCTATTATGCGGCAGGCTTGAGTGCTGGGGGGGTAGCAAAAAATTTAGGTAAAGATAAGGAGTTTGAGTTAACGCATAAGGCTGCTAAGGCTGGGTTGATTGACGCTCAATTGACTTTGTCTTTACTTTATTGTGGAGATAATCCGTTGAAGTGTGATAGACCGAACGAAGCTAAACCTTGGTTAATAGCCGCTGCTAAGCAGGGGGATTCCACAGCATACAATGAGCTCGGTGCATACTATGAGCGTGGATTTTCGGGAGAATCTGATTTTAATAGAGCACAATCATGCTACAAAATTGCTATTGAAAAAGGTAACAAAATCGCTCTAGAAAACTACAAGCGAGTTACTAGGCTTGCAGGAAATTCAGCTTCAGCTATTAATTGTTTTTGATATTTTTGTAAAAAAAGGAGTAAGAGATGAGTGATATATTAGATCAGCGCAATACCTATGAAACGAATTACAATTATAAGTATGGGGGAGATGGTTCAGATGGCGGAATTGATTGCTCTCATCTGGTAAATGCAATGGTTAAAGATGCTGGCTATTTAATCCCTTATGAGGCCACTCAAACGTTAAATAATGGGTCGAAGTATTACGACAGTGTTAGCAGTAATGACGTTCGTGCTGGCGATATAATAATGTTTGATGGACATACTGGAGTTGTTGTTTCTTATGATCCTATAACGGGGAATGGAAGATATTTCGGTGCGCAGAGTAAGGATACTGGTCTAAAAGAGGTAGCTTTTGGTCCGAAAGCCTACAAACTTTGGAAAAACCCCAATGGATTTTTAAGACCAAAGGCTGAATACAAGAAAAATGCAGCAATCGATGAGCACGCTCCACCGCCTGTTGCTCCTGAGCATCCAGCAGCTACACCAGCCTCACCCTTAGTTCTAGATTTGGATGGTGATGGAATAGAGGTACTGGGATTCAGTGAGAGCGTGCATTTTGACCACAAAAATGATGGGTTTAGAGAGCTGACTGGATGGGCGAGTTCTGATGATGGACTATTGGTATGGGATAAAAATGGCGATGGGAAAATCACTAGCGGCGATGAATTATTTGGTAATTCGACACGAAGAATAAATAGCACTTTTGCCAGTAATGGCTTTGCAGCATTAGCCGACCTAGACACAAATTTCGATGGAAAAATAGATGCTAGCGATGCTCAATTTTCTGTGTTGCAAGTTTGGCGCGACCTCAATACAGATGGTATTACAGATGCGGGTGAGTTAAGTGGGCTTAGCGAGGTTGGTGTAGCCAGTATAAGCCTAAATTATTTAAATCAAACGAATCAAGTGGATAGTAACGGCAACTACTTTAATCAAATCGGTAACTACACAACCTCAACAGGTGGCATAAGAAATATTACGGATGTATGGTTTGCCACTGACTCAACTAATACACTGCAAGAAATACTTGCTGTTCCTGCCGAGATTGCGGCTTTGCCTGATGCAAAGGGCTTTGGAAAATCGCGGTCTTTACAGCAAGCCATGGTGCGCGATGTTTCCGGTAACCTAAAGAATTTGGTCCAGCAATTTTCTGCATCTAGCACTCGAACAGAACGATTGGATTTAATCCAAAAAATTATATTCGCTTGGACTGGTCAGCCTGAAGCTCCAATCACCGTATACACGAACCAAGGAATGGTTTCGCCTATTGATGGTAGAAAGCTCGCAACGCTTGAAACATTTTATGGCTTCAATCTCGATACGCCACGCGGTACTGGTCAACAGTATGCCTTTATGTACGAGGG
The DNA here is from genome assembly GCA_005801205.1 of Gammaproteobacteria bacterium. Lineage (GTDB taxonomy): Bacteria > Pseudomonadota > Gammaproteobacteria > Pseudomonadales > Cellvibrionaceae > Cellvibrio. The sequence goes on along the minus strand of SYDJ01000142.1, from coordinate 7,542 downwards.
CTATTTTAACGACCTTACCGATACTATTTTTTATCAATTGGCATCACAAACCTATCTTGCATCTTTTTTTAATAAGATCGAATGGTCGCAAAATGCGATTACTCACGAATGGGAAGGTGATTTTACAAAAGCTGTCGCAAGCCTCTCGCAATACATTCATGATCACCCTGAGCAAGCTGAAAATATCGGCATGGACTTTGTTCAAAGTGTTCGCGGTGTGAATCCTTATTCCACAGTAAATCCCGATAAGTTAGAACAGCAACTTCACGCCTATTTCAACTCCCCAGATGCAGCTTTTTTAACGGCAGATGATAAGCAATTATTAAACGTAGCCTTGCAAGGTAGCGATAACGATATTGTTTTAGGCGATGCGCAAGCAAATCTGTTAATGGGCTTAGCTGGCAATGATTCGCTGAGTGGCGGTGCTGGCAATGACACCTTAGATGGCGGCACGGGCGATGATGAGCTGAAAGGTGGTAGCGGCAATAACGAATATCGTTTTGGTGTGGGCTATGGTTATGACCGCATTATTAATCAAAATAGCAGCGGCAGTATCGACACTATTAAGTTCATGGGATTTGTTTTTCTTAAGGATATTTCCTTTGGTCGATCCAACGATGATCTTTGGATTTCGATTGATGGCACTAAGGATGTGCTGATCGTTCAAGATCATTTTAACAGTGATTTAACTGCTCATAACTACATTAACCTTATTAAGTTTAGTGACGGTACTAGTTTTAATATTGACCCGGATCATTTTTCTTCAGCCGCACCTGTAGCGCCTGCGTTGCAAAACAATTATGGGCAAGTTCGCGGCACTTCAAAATCTGACACCATAACTGTTACCGCAAGCGTCAACGGAGCGACAACAAGCGCTGGCGTTTCAGGTGGTGCGGGCGATGATCTTATTTCTGGCCTAGCCAGTAATGATGTATTACACGGCGATGAGGGTAATGACAGCCTGCTCGGTAACGAAGGACAGGATTCCCTCTACGGCGATGATGGTAATGACCAGCTAACCGGCGGAACCGGTGACGATGCTCTTTATGGCGGTGCAGGAAACGATACCTATATGTATAACCTAGGTGACGGCTTAGATTTTATTACTCGCCAAGGCCTTGCAAGTGATACGTCGGTTATTGAGTTTGGTGCAGGTATATCGGCGCAAAATATTCATGTGCAACGTATCGGTCAAGATTTAAATATTGTTATTACCGCTGGCATTGATGAAATGCGTATCAAAGATTTTTTTGACGAATCCACGGGCGCAGTAATTTTAGAGAATGCCATTAATTCACTTAAATTTAGTAATGGCGATATTTGGAATATCGCAAAAATAAAAACTGAAATTATAGCGCAAGCTGCAACTTTAGGCTCCGATACTATTTATGGGTTTGAAACCAATGATGTGCTTTCCGGTGGAAAAGGCTTGGATTATATCTACGGTGGCTCGGGTGATGATACCTATCAATATAATCGTGATGACGACATTGATTTTATTACGGATGCTGGCGGTGCCGATCAAATAACTTTGGGTGCCGGTATATCGCAAACGCAGGTCAATATTGATCGCAATTCATCGAATAGTTTGGTTCTCACTATACAGGGCGGCGGTAGCCTTGTTGTAACGGGTTCTTTTGATCCTTCTAGTGCTGCTTTCTACCCGGGAACCATTGAATCTGTAAGATTTGCAGATGGAAAAGTATGGGATTTGAATCGTATTTACTGGGAAACCTTAAAAATAAAAGGCGGTTTTGCAAATGACTCCATAACGGGTACCGGTGGCAATGATACTTTGGTGGGGAGAACCGGTGACGATCAAATCTCCGGTGGCGCGGGTGATGATTATTATGAGTATGCCCTTGGGGATGGTAGAGACACTATTACAGATAGTGCAGGTCAAGACATTATCAGTTTGGGTGATGGCATTACACAATCACAAGTGATTTTAACGGCAGACAGTGCAAAAAATTTAGTTATCGCCTTACCCGATGGAGGCAGTATAACCGTTGCAGGTGAATTTAACGCGTGGGGCGGTTTCACGCCTCAGACCATTGATTATATTAGATTTGCTGATAACAGCATTTGGGGCTTGGCACGCATTAAAAGTGAGGTTGCAAAAAACTCTGCCAAACTTTTATCTGGCACAGCTGCAAATGACACCTTAGTAGGTGATATTGGTCACGATACGTTGGTTGGTGGCAAGGGTAGTGACCAGTTAGAAGGTGGCGGCGGTAATGACACTTACCGATTTGCGCTTGGGGATGCGAATGATGTTATTTCAGAGTTAGCTGGAAACGACACCATTGAGTTTCAGGCGGGTATTACTCAGGAAAATGTAATAGCGCGATCAGATAGTAAAAATTTAACCCTCACTATGAGCGATGGTGCAACGCTAACCGTTAAAGATATGTTTGCGCCTAAGGCTTCTGTCATTCTTGATTCCAATGTCAGCGCTGTGATTAATTTGATGGAGACGCGTTGGATTCCGCAAGCTGAAGCCTTAATTGAAAATAATTATGGCTTAACCATTAGTGGCGATATTACCTTAAAGTTTACTCATAACTCTGCAGGAGAATCTATTAATGCCTTTGTATCTACGGATGCTAATGGTACGAAGAAAATAGTGCTAACAGCCAATTTAGATGAATTTATGGTTCTGCCCAATGGTGCTGCGCCTTTATATTATGACCGTATTATAGCTAGTCAAATGACCTATGCCGCGCTGGGTTATAACATGGACACTGCTAACTTACCTGCTTGGTTTGTGTCTGGCGCTGCTGAATTTATTACGGGTGGCGATGAGCGCGTTAAAAATGATTTGGGTAATTTTAACAATCAAACTGCTTTTAATAATCTTTTTAAAACTATCGCTGGGTCACCAGGCTCAAGTGCAGGCAGTGCTGTTAGTTACATAGCAGTAAAGCTGTTAGATAAAGAAATTAGAGGGAACGGTGGCACGGGAATTAAGGAACTCTTTGCTCAGTTAAAATCTGGTAAATCATTAGATCAATCATTGAGCGAGCTTAGCAATGCTCACGTGGGTCTAAAAAGCCTTTGGAGTAATTTGGTGAGTTTTGAATCTCACGTCAAAACGGTGGGATATGCAAATATTGGTTCGTTGGTTGATTTAAGCAATTCCGATACAGGATCAATCGCTGGTTCTGACTATGGTAATGCAAGTTTAGATGCGCAAGCCGTAGTGCCAGATATAGATATAGGTGCGCCTAAACATTTTAATTTAACGGTTTTACGCGAGACAGCCAATGAATTGGACTCTGTAATAGAAACTATAAAATTCCAAAGCGGAGACGTGTGGGATTTAGCCGCGATCAAAAATGCAGCCGTACAAGGTACTATAAATAGCGATGTAATCATTGGATTTGATTCTGATGATGTTATCAATGCCGGTAAAGGGAACGATCAGATAGCGGGCGGTGCAGGCAGCGATGTTTACAAATACGCGTCAGGCGATGGTGATGATGTTATTACCGATATTTTGGGTGTTGACCGTATTGAATTAGGTGCAGGAATTACGCAAGCACAAGTAAGCGTTAAGCGCGATGCCTCAAACAATTTAGTGCTCACGTTTGTTGATGGTGGGACTATTAATGTGACCAGTGCATTTGATGCCACTGGAAATTTCACCACCAATGCAGTCGAAAGTATTTTATTTAATGATGGCAGTATTTGGGACTCGGCGAAAATCAGGGATGTAGCCCTAAATACGCAGGGTCTCATTGTTATCGGTACTGCTGGGGGCGATAACTTAGTAGGTGGTAATGGCAATGACACCTTTATTGGTGGTAAGGGTCTTGATGGGTTGCATGGTGAGGGCGGTAATGATATTTACCAATTCAATATTGGTGACGACACTGATGTCATTTATGATTCTATAGGATCCAATTCTATTCTATTAGGAGCGGGTATTACTCAACAAGATTTAAAAATTCGGCGAACCGAAGCAGGTTATGAAGACCTCGTAATAGATATTGGAGCAAACGGTAAAATCATAGTCGCTGACATGTTCGATACCAATACGGGTGCAATATTGTCGGGTGGTATTAATAAAATTCAATTTGCTGATAATACCTTATGGGATATATCACGTATAAAGCAAGAGCTAATGAATTCGACAGCGGGCGCTGACTTGGTATGGGGTTTTGATTCCAGTGATACTTTATCTGGCGGTAAAGGCAACGACTCGTTAATTGGTTGGGCTGGTGATGATACCTACATGATCAATTTGGGGGATGGTAATGATACGATTATTGATTGGGCTGGAACCGATACACTTCAATTTGGTGCGGATATAACAGAATCACAGATTCAAGTAGGATCAGGTTTTGGAGGAGATATAGATTTAGTATTGCCTAATAATCAAATAGTTGTTCTTAATCACATGGCTGATAATCCGAGTAGGGTAATTGAATTTGTGCGTTTTGCAAATGGCGTTGTGTGGGATGCCGCAAGAATAAAAAGTGAAAGTTATAAGGGTAGTGATTATGCTGATTACATGAACGGGACAAGTGGCGATGATGTAATGAGGGGCGGTAAAGGAAGCGATCAGCTTACCGGTGGTAAAGGTAATGATGTTTACCAATATGCTTTAGGGGATGGTAAAGATGTTATTGCCGATATTGAAGGCGTAGACCGTATTGAATTAGGTGCAGGAATTACGCAAGCACAAGTAAGCGTTAAGCGCGATGCCTCAAACAATTTAGTGCTCACGTTTGTTGATGGAGGAACGATTACCGTTGCAAACGCATTTGACTCTTTGGGTAACTTCACTGCAAACGCAATAGAAGCGATTAAATTTTCTGATAATAGTGCATGGGATTTGGTTAAGCTTAATGCATTAAGTCATCCTGTAATCAATGGCACAAATGCCCACGATACATTAGTGGGTACCTCTTCGAATGATATATTTAATGCTGGCAAGGGTGATGATTTAATTAAGGGCCTGGCTGGTAATGATATTTATCAATACTCATTAGGTGATGGCATCGACTACATTGAGGAGATGGCGGGATCAGATACAGTAAAATTTGGCAGTGGGATTACTGAAAATAGTATTGCAATTCGCCGCAGTTCTTCAAATTTATTGATCACTGTAAATGCTAGCAACCGAATCTCAGTTCTTAATGCATTTGATTCTACTAACGGTTCAATTGTCGCAACTAGATTTCTTGAAAATATTCAATTTTCTGATGGTAGTACTTGGGATTTAAATCGTATTCAACAAGAACTCATTAAGGCTACAAGTGGTAACGATATTATCGAGTATTCTAGTGCTAATGATGTTATCACCGGAGGTCGTGGAGATGACGTTCTGAGAGGACGGGCTGGGAATGACACCTATCATTTCTCGCTAGGAGATGGTGTTGATTATATTGAGGATGACGGTGGTGTAGATACTATTCAATTTGGTGATGGTATTTTAGAAAGTAACCTTAAGGTTCGCCGCAATTCTTCGTATTTAGAGCTGGAGATCTCCACTGGAGAAAGAGTCTCAGTTGGTCAGTTTTTTGATTATTCAACTGGGGCTGTTATTGCTAAGAATGCAATTGAAAGTATTAAGTTTGCAAATGGCGGTGTGTGGGATATTGCTCGCATTAAACAAGAGGCTGTTAAAGGCACTAATGAAAATGAAACCATTGATGGTTTTGATGGCGATGACATTATTCATGGGGCGCAAGGACACGATAGCCTCAGGGGTGGATTAGGTAACGATATTTACCAATATGCACTAGGCGATGGCAATGATATTTTATCAGACTATTACGGAAGCAATCGAATAGAGTTTGCGGCGGGCATTAATGAGTCAGATGTAAATTTATTACAGACGGCAGATGGTCGCTTAGTCGTTGATATTTTTTCTGACGGTAGTATTGCTGTTGAACACCCTAGTGGCCTCCACGTTATTCGTTTTGATAACGGCACTGAATGGGATGCAGCAAAAATAGCGCAGCTCACTGTTGTTGAAAATACTAGTGTCACCCCGTTGGTTGGAACTAGTGCTAGTGAAATCCTTCGAGGAACAGCCGGTAAAGATTCCATTACGGGCGGCCTAGGTGACGACCAGATTTTTGGTGGTGCTGATAGCGATACGTTATTAGGGGGTGATGGAAATGATTCGCTCTATGGTGGTAGTGCTGATGACTCATTAGATGGAGGAAACGGTCATGATTATCTTGATGGTGGGGCGGGCTATAACACTGTAAATGGCGGTGCTGGCAACGACACATTGATCGGTGGTGTGTTAAACGGAGGCCTAGGTGATGACACCTATAAAGTGCAGAATTCGGACAGTGCTGAAATTACAGATACCGGTGGCGTTGATAAAATAGAGCTTAGTGACATTTGGTCTCCCGATACTATTTTTGTTCGTTTTGCTGAGCATCATCCAGGAGGTACAGAATTTATAATGAGAACAACGGCAGATTGGAGCGGCTCAAGTGTTGAAATTAAAAATATGTTTGGTTCAGATGGAACACTGAAGTCTGCCAATGCAATTGAGCAAGTTTCTTTTTCAAACGGAGTGGTGTGGACATTACAAGACCTGCTCAGTCATGCCACTTTAGGCAGTGATTACAATGATTATTTAACAGGCTTTAGTGGTGGTAGTTATATACGTGGCGGCAAAGGGAATGACAGCCTCGTGGGTGCAGCGGGAGATGATACCTATTTCTATGACATTGGGGACGGCAATGATTGGATTTGGTGGGAGAGTGGCGGAAATGACAAAATCCAATTCGGAGCGGGGATCTCGGCACAGCAATTGACATTTGAGCGCGATACTGGGTACGTATTGATTTACATACATGAGTCTCAGTCTACTAATGTTATTGGTAGGATTCAGGTAGGTGCTGGTCAAATCGAGTCCATCGCATTTTCTGACAATACGTCAATGAGCCTTATACCTGTGTATCAATCTTTAGGGTTTGATGTGGTTGCCCCCAACTCGCCTACGGCAACTTTTGATAGCACGGGTAAAGTGATTAGTGGTGTCGCAGAGGCTGGCAGTACAGTCACGATTAAAAATGGAGCGAATACCTCCGTGTTGAAATCAGTAACCGCTGACGCTATAACGGGAGCTTATACCGTCACCTTAACTACAGCGTTAATTAATCAAGAAATGGTGAATGTGACGTCTACGGATTTCAGCGGTAACGTTTCCCTTCCGTTAACGATAAAAGCACCCGATAAAACACCACCCACATTAACCTCTGCCGCATTTGATACAACCTTTGGTTTTGTAAAAGGTAGCGCAGAAGCTGGCAGTACTATTACCGTTAAAAAAGGTTCGGTTGTTTTGGCCACAGGTGTGACCGATGCGAATGGTTCATATAATGTTGCATTGCCTGCCCCGCTTATTAATAAAGAAGTCATTACCATTTCTGCTGCGGATGCGGCGGGTAACGTGTCAACAACTAAAACATTAACTGCCCCCGATAAAACACCACCTGCATTACCCACCGCTGCGTTTGATGCTGTGGGTAAAGTGATTACGGGTGTTGCAGAAGCCGGTAGCACTGTAGT
>SYDJ01000141.1 GCA_005801205.1 Gammaproteobacteria bacterium | reverse complement strand
TTGAGGAAAATAACCATTAAGAACAGTGACCTCTCCATGGGGCGTATCAAAGGTGCCACCGATAAAGCGGCGTTGTGCAGTTTCGTCATCGGATGGGAAGCCTTTTAAGGTTGCTTTAAAAGGATAGCGCGAGAGCAGTGCAACACCGTAGTGAGTTTTTTGGCCGTGAAATGCAAAGTGATAGCCCAATCTTTCAATATCAGCTATAGGGAAATCTGGATCATTGACCTTGGTTTCTTGTAGGCCGATAAAGTCAGGTGAATGAGTAGCTATCACAGTTTCTAAATGGCTTAGGCGCATGCGAATACTGTTTACATTAAAAGAGATGGCTTTCATAAAGTAATTGCTTTTTAAAGTAATTTTGGTGGCGATAAAAAACCCGAGTTGAAAGCTCGGGTTTAGTTAGCATTAACACAAGTTAAGGGTTGGTAGCTTTCTGGCTCAATTGTTTCTTGGTTTGTAAAATAAAGTCACCCAAAATCTTACCGGTTTCAACAAGGTAGGGATCTTTTTCTGGTTCAAGATCTTTTTTCTTGGGTTCAGCAGATTCCTCTTCATCTTTTTTCAGTTCTTTGGCTTTGTAGTCTGCATAGTTTGCGTAGACTGGCTCGCCTTTAGCTTTGCGTTTTTGGTTTTCAATATCTAACGTACGCTGCTCAATCAGTTTTTGTTCTTGTTGGCGTGTAGTCAGCTTTAATGACACTATTTTTTTGTTGTTGAGCTCTTCGTAAAGAGCAGCTTGTTGTTGTACGTAAACAAGTTCGGGGTCTGCTTTTACGCGCTCATTATGTGCAGGCTTGAGTGCAGGTAACAATGTCGCAATATTATTATAGATGTCATGCGGTGCAGGGTGAATTTTATCCCATGGCAAAGCGTTGTCATAACTGCTTTCACCCAGTTCTTTAGTGTTTACAAGGTTTGGCAATTCAATGTCTGGAATAACACCGCGATGCTGAGTGCTGTCGCCAGAGACACGATAAAATTTTGCCTGAGTAATTTTTATATGACCTTCGCCTTTCTCTATGGGCATATAGGATTGCACTGAACCTTTACCCCATGTTGTAGAACCTACTACTAGGCCGCGACCATAGTCTTGAATGGCGCCAGCAAAAATCTCAGAGGCAGAAGCACTGAAGCGATTAATCAATACAATTAATGGGTCGCGATAGACAGCCGGCTTGGTTGCGCGCACGTCGCGATTAATAACTTCACCGTGACGAATTTGTACTACGGGGCCCGGATCTATAAATAAATTGGTCAGTGCCGCTGCCTCTGGCAAAGAGCCACCGCCATTGTCGCGCAGGTCTACAATAAGACCATCAATGTTTTCTTGACGTAGTTCTTGTATGAGGCGGTTTACATCGCGCCCAACGCTTGAGTTAGGGTCAAAGTTGCCATAAAAAACGGGGATATCAATAACACCGAACTTTAATGTTTGCGCACCATTTTTAACAGTCAAAATCGACTTTTTAGCTTTTTGATCTTCAAGTTCAATGGTGTCGCGTTTGATGGGAATAATTTTGTGTTCAGTAATTGTTGGGTCTGCTGCGATAACTTCCAAGCGAACTATAGTGCCTTTGGGGCCTTTAATTTTTTTTTACAACATCGGTGAGGCGCCAGCCGATTATATCTTCAAATTCACCTTTTTCACCTTGGGCGACACCGACTATTTTGTCATTAGGTTTTAATTGCCCTTGTTTTTCAGCAGGGCTTCCGGGAATAAGGCGTGCGACCTTGGTGTAGTCTTCATCAACTTTTAATTCCGCGCCAATACCTTCAAATTTATTGGTCATACTGGTCGCAAAATTTTCTGAGTTATCAGGCGATAAATAATTTGTATGTGGGTCAAACAAAGTGGTCAGCGAATTCATAATAAGACTGAACACTTCTTCAGAGGTTTGCTGTTTAAAATAACGCAACTGAGTGGCGTATCTTTTACGCAAAGTGGTACGGCTTTCTTCTAGCGATTTACCGCTCAGCACAGAACTTAATAAACTGGCTTTAATGTGTTGCATCCATAACTTATCTGCATCTTCAGATGTAAGTGCCCAGTTTTCTTGTTTTCTATCCGCTTTAAAGGTTTCATCTGTATCAAATGTAAAGACTAGGTTTTTGTCATCCAGCATGGCGACAACTTTTGTTAAGCGAGCTGTAAACCGCTCACCAAAACGATGATAGATGCTAAACCCGTTATTTAATTTCCCCGCTTTGAAATCATCGTCAAAGGTTTTGCGATATTTATCAAATTCGGCAATATCAGAAGCGATAAAGAAGGTTTTTGAAGCGTCGAGCGTCTTAAGGTATTCGTCTAAAAAGCGTGAGCTCAAGCTGTCGTTAAACTCTTGCTTGCGATAGTGATGCTGATTGAGTTGGTTGACAATCTCTATGGCGGTTTTAGATTGAATCTCAATAGGCTTTAATTTGGTTATCGTTGTGTCGTTAAGAGCAAAGCTATTCAGGCTGAACGCAATTGCAGTTGCTAAAAATGAGGTGCGTAAAAAGCGCGAAAACGAGGGTTGCATAAACAGATCTCAAGTATTGATCGGGACGCTACACCATTGGGTGCTGCGGCTTGCGGAGGCGGGTACTATAACGTACTTATTGCTAGGCAAGCCACAATCAGTGTGGCAAAAGTGGGCTAAGAATTTGATACCTTAATGGATTCGCTTTGGGAGCTCTGGCGCGTAAATTTTTAATGGATGTCTAGAGTTCTTTGCGTTCAAGCGAGGTTACTTTGGGTGGATAGGGATTGTTGATATGAAATGTGCGGTGATTGGGTCGGATAGCGCGGGAAGAAATCAAAGTGATCACCATCGTACCTCTAAAATAAGCCACGATTTTTGCCTGAACAATAAAAATGCCATATGTCCGAAGACATATGGCATTGATGGGCTTTAATGAGTTTAGTTATGCAAAAGCTGCCGCTGTACTGCAACGCCAAATCATATCCATAAATTCATGTTGTTCGGTGTGTATGATGGCCGTGCTTTCAATGCTGCACACCTTATGTTTATACCACGTTAAATCATGGCGAATAAATCTAAGCTCTCCCGTAGAGGATTCATCTACTGTGACAGCAACTGTGTGGGCCTCTGCCAGTTCCAGGTGCTGAATTAAATCATTCAGTAAGCTGTGCATGGCGGCAGGATTTTGAAGCTGTAGATTGATGCCTTGGGCGTTGATAAAAATATAATCACGACCAAGCAACTGGCTAACACTCACGTGTTCCAGATCAATGCTAAGGTGCTCAGGCGTAAAATTTGCGTACTGGGGTAAATCTGTACTTTGCTGAAATGCATGTTGACTTGTTGCCATGCTTTGCTCCGCTGAAAACTTAAACGATTAAGTGATTAAACAGGCGAAAGTCTGGCGCGTAAAGTGGATGCAGAGAGTGACGCAATCTAACGACTTAAATGACCGTTGAACTGCTATCGGACTGTACCTATACGCGTAGTGACTTCGTTATATTTGTAATGTGTCGAGTTATTGGCAGTCCGTTAAAACTAATCTATCAGCCAAGCTTTTTAATTGCTAAGAATTCTTAGTACGGTTTTGAATAAATTTCGAATAAAAAAGTAATTAAAAAGCGAATTCTGAATAACAAAAAAGCGGCTGCTGCCGCTTTTTTGTTTATTAATCAATTGGATAGGGCTTTTCGTTAAAGCTGTCTGTTAACGAGATTTTGCTTGATGGTGTCGCGCATTTTTCTTACAGCATTTTCAGTTGTTACCCAGTCGATACACGCATCTGTTACCGAAATGCCATATTTGAGGTCGCACAGGTTTGCTGGGATACTTTGGCTGCCAGCACCTATGTTACTTTCTACCATCAAACCTATGATCGATTTGTTGCCTTCGGCGATTTGATGGGCAACGTTTTCCATCACTAAGGTTTGCAGTTCATGATTTTTATTGGAGTTGGCGTGACTGCAGTCAACCATGATATTGGGCGTAACTTTAGCTTTTGCTAGCTCTTGCTCACAGACTGCAACGCTTACGGAATCATAGTTTGGCTTACCGTTACCACCGCGCAATACCACATGGCCGTAGCTGTTACCGCGTGTATGGATTATAGCGACCTGACCTTGGGTGTTGATGCCTAAGAAACGGTGCGGTTTAGACACGGACTGAAGTGCATTAATAGCGACTGTTAAACCACCATCTGTACCATTTTTAAAACCAACGGCAGA
>SYDJ01000140.1 GCA_005801205.1 Gammaproteobacteria bacterium | reverse complement strand
ACCTGCCAGCGCTTCATCTACCGAGTTGTCAATAATTTCTTGCGCAAGGTGATTGGGGCGCGTGGTTTCGGTGTACATACCGGGGCGTTTTTTAACGGGGTCTAGGCCCGTGAGTACTTCAATATCTTCTGCGGAATAATTTGCCATAGTCTTTTAGTTTTCTTCTTAAATTTATGTCGAGCGTAAAAACGCCAACCCATTTTCTAAATATCGTTCAAACCCTTGAAAGGCGTGATCGCCACCCTGCTCTATTGTTTGTTTGCAGCCTGCGTATTTTTGTACCGCGAGGCGATAATCCAAGGTTTCATCGCCGGTTTGTACTAACAGCCAATAATTATCCAAGCGCTTAGGTTGCACATCAACTGCTTTGATCTCATCGATATGATGCTCGTGTAAAAAATAAACATCATCCGAGTGATAGCTTTTCAATTCCATGCCCACATACTTGGGCATAAATGTTTGTGGGTTTACCGCTGGGTTTATCAAGAGCGCGCGCAGATTATATTTTTCCGCCAACCAAGTCGCCCAAAAACCTCCCAGCGAACTGCCCATTAAATATACCGGCTGCGGCAAAAGTGTTTCCACTAATTGCTCAAGTAACTGTTGGGTTTCTGCTGGGTAAGGAGAAAGCTGGGGGCAATGATAGTCTATTTCGGGGTGGTTGGCCGCAAGCCATGCTTGGGTTTGTTGCGCTTTGAAGGATAAGGGTGAACTGAGAAAACCATGGATATACAACAATGCTGCCATAGGGAATCAATAACCGGCAGATTTGTAGTCGATAACGTATTGCTTGCCGGTCACACGCTCAATACCGGTGCTGAGCGTACCGTCGTCGTGAAGATCGAACCAGCGGTAGCCGGGCATAAGGGTATCTACCGTAAAGTCATCACACAGGGGTTTGAACTGTACGCAGGTTGAGGGTGTGGCAATAAGTTCTACGCCATTACGCTGGCTGCTGAAATCCTGATGCACATGCCCCCAGACTATGGCTCGCACATTGGGGAATCGGTCGATAACCGCAAAAAAAGCATCTGCATTGCGCAGAATATATTGGTCAATCCACTTGCTGCCAACCAATACGGGTTGATGATGCAACATCACCATCACATGCTTGTCGGGATTGGCACTGAGCATTTGCGCAAGATAATCCAACTCACCTTGTTCAAAATTGCCGTGAACCTTAAAGGGCACCACTGAATCAAGTAGCAGAATTAACCACTTACCCTGTTCTATTACACGCGCTTCGGGCGATTGAGGTAGTTCAACGCTGTTCATAATCTCCGCAGAGTCATGATTACCCGGCAGCCAAGCCAAAGGCTCAGAAAAATATTGGCGAACAATGGAGATAAAGCGGCGATAGCAAGATTCATGGCCAGCACTGGCAATATCGCCCGTGCACACCATGCAGTCAAAATTGGATTCTGTTTCAGCGATGAGCGTTAAAACATCATGCAGGCTTTCATCAGTATTTAACCCAAGCAATGCTTCACTGGTCAGCGGGCCGAGGTGGCAATCACTGATTTGAATGAGTCGTTTGGAGTTAACACCTGTTTTTGCCACAGCAGCATCCGTCTCGCGGTTTGCTCTTCCTTAATTCTGGTTATTAAGAAATGAGACTTATAGTGAAAATAAGGTTAAGTAAACACAACGATAACCGCTAAACCGGTTTTATTCCACCCTCAAGATCGCTTAAATCACTTTTTTATGGGGGCACCAATGGTAAATAGGCCAGAAGTGTGAAGGCGTTGGAACTTATCAAGACGATGAAGCAAGCTTAGTGAAGGGATAATAAGTCGGTAGGTGTTTTATCAAATAAGCAACGCAAGTCTAAGACAGGGTAAGTAGTGTTCTCATCCTTAAACGCAGCATGAGCCAATAGCTGCCATTCTTGATGCAATTCCGTAATAGCAACACTTTGTGCAACCGCAACCCCTACAAGTTTGGGGACGCCCGCGAGCAAAATAGCGCCCACAGCTAGATCACCTTGAACATTTTCATACATGATAATAGCGGCGAGATGCTCACTGTTCCGGCTCGGCATGCGCCTGCGCGTCAACAAACTCCACACATCCAAGGCAGGAATAAATCGATTGCGCCACATAAACCCCTGTTCGCAAAATGCAGGCAAACCCGGTAGCGATACAACGGCATTCACAGACTCGATGTATTTCACTTCATAGCGCCCCACCGCCACACTGTGGGTTGGGCTAATAGGCAATAACCACGCCGATAACTCAGGCGCAGCAGACGTATTTTCAGGCGCAGATGCATTATCAATAGAAACCTCATGTTGAATAGAACTCGTCATTAACCCGCTCCTTGAATTAGCACTTGCATTTGAACAAGCGGCATCGTCTGTACTGCTTTGCGCAAACTTAATAATCGCCACAATTCAGCAGCGCTGCTTAAACCAGCCGCAATATTATTCACAATGGCAAACTCCGCAAAAGGCTGTTTACGGTTGCTCATACTGAGTGGCACTTTATGAAAATGTAAATCTGCTGCATTTAATTTTTCTAAACCCGAACAGCAAATCGCAAATAAGCGCGACTCATGTTGCAACACAACCACTGTCATATGCGCTGAAGGCAATCTAGGTTGTAATTGCAGCGCTTTATTAAACACAAAAACAGGAATAACTTTCTGCTCAAATTCAACTTCACCACAGGCATGCGCCGTTTTTGAAGCCAAGAGCTTTTGCGCAGATATCAAGGTCACAATATCTTTACTCGATATTAGCAAACTAAATTCGCCGCAATTGATTAAGGCGAGCGGCTCAGCTGAGTGCGATGCCGGTGCAACCACCTGCAATGTTTGCGCACCATAATTGTTTTCATTATCCTGCTTCATGCGTGCATATTTTCCTGTATGTGGTGTAACAATTCCTCTTCCGAAAAAGGTTTGTTCAAATAGGTATCTACACCCGCTGCGCTAGCAAGATTGCGGTGCTTATCGGTATTGCGCGAGGTAATCATAATCACCGGAATATGTTTGGTACTTTCATTGGCGCGCACATGCGCTGTTAATTCCAAACCATTCATGCGCGGCATTTCCATATCCACCAACATAATGTGCGGTGTTTGTTCTTGCAAAATTTCAATCGCTTCAAACCCATCTTTTGCCGTGCGCACTTCCATACCCATATCACCCACAAATTGTGCGAGTGAACGGCGCGTGCTCAGTGAATCGTCCACAATTAATGCCATAGGTTTTGTTGCCGTAACTTGCTGACTCATGCGCAGTGCATCTGCCATCCAATCCAGGGCATTTATTCCGCGTTGCAATCTTTCTAAAACAAGTTGTTGCACATCTAACACTGGTGCAACTGCACCATCGCCTAATACGGTTGCACCTATAACACCGGTAATTTGCGGTGTAAACGCGGTTAAGGGTTTCACCACCATTTCGCGGCTTGCCAGTACGCGGTCTACCAAAACACCTACACGTTGCCCCGGCAATGTTTCAACCACCAATAATGCGTGTGCATCTATCGCATTAATAGCGAGCACACCCGGCAATTGCGCTAACTGGGCGATATGAAATACATCCAACTCTTGTTGATTAAAACGGTAACGTAATTGCTCACCATTATTAGTGAGCGCCGATTCTTCTAAAAATAATAATTGCTCTACACCACGCGATGAAATAGCGAGACTGTGTTTACCACTCGCAATTAATAAACCTTGCTCGGTAATCATCGGCATGGGTAAACGAATTGAAAATTCACACCCCATGTGCGGGCGACTATCTACTGTAATGCGGCCTTTTAATTCATTAACGCGATCTGCCACCATATCCAAACCAATACCGCGACCAGAGGTTTGGCTAACCTGATCGCGGGTTGAAAAACCGGCGGCAAAAATAATTTGTTTTAACCACAAGTCGGTGACATCTGCATTGGCATCTGCGGCCGGCGTTATAGTGGGAGGAGTAATCGCCAACTCACGCGCTTTTTGTGCAATACGTTCGCGCTGCAAACCAGCACCATCATCCACCACACGAATCACAATAGACTGACCTTGCACAGCAAATTGCAGTTCAACCACACCTTCAATGGATTTGCCTGATTGTTCACGCTCTGCAGCTGATTCAATGCCGTGATCAACCGCATTGCGCAGCAAATGCATTAATGGATCCACTAACTCATGCAGAATTCGGCTATCAATCATGGTATCGCCACCGCGCAATTGAAAGCGTGCTTGCTTGCCTGTTAAGCGGCAAGCTTGTCGAATACAGCGTTGAAAACGTGCTTCAAAATGTTGCGCGGGAATCATACGCATTTCTAACAAATGGTTTTGACTGGAGCGATTGGTGACTTGCTGCTCAAAGGTCAAATCTTCCAAAGCGCGCAACTGCCCTTGGGTTTGATAAATAGCATCGCGTGTATCTATCGCAAATTCTTGCAGTTGGTGAAAGAAGCTATGCAGTTCATTGTACCTATCCAATTCAAGAGGATCTAACTCCAGCGGATCTAAATCATCACCGGAATTTTTTGAGCGGCTATTAAATAATTCGCGCACCTCAATTAAATGACCAAACTCTTCCGTTAATTGCGTGAGCTTATTGTGCAAGGCACCAATGTGCTGCACTTGCTGTTTAACATCGGTCACTTGGGTTTGTAGGCGGTTGGTGGAGATGGCGCTTTCACCGGCCAGCCGCAATAAATCCTGCGCAGTTTCTTCTTTAATGCGCAAGTGTGCCGCTAAGGATTCTTGAATAGTGGGTATAGGCTGCACATTATCTGTATTCAATTCATCGGCACTGGATACAACCGACTCGGGATCATTGAGTGCAGCTGCAATATTTACATCAGCATAAGAAATACTAGCATCACCATTAGATGTCTCACTAACAAAATCCGAAAACCCTTGCGCACGAATCGCGTGATAAGCATCCAACACTTGCTGCATAACACCAAGCTCAAACCCACCTATAACGCTAAGGTTGGTCGATGTTAAACAATCAAGCATACTGGCCAAGGTATCGCTCATATCCAGCAATAAGTTTTTAATAGCTGGCGTTAAGGGTTCATCATGCTTGGCAATTTCTTCTAATAAGTCTTCGCTGAAATGCATAAAGTTAGCGAGCCCACTAATGCCCACCACATTCGCAGCACCTTTTAAGGTGTGCGCAATTCGCTGCGCACTGCTCAAAGCGGCGGCATTGCGCGAGCGTGAAAACAGATTGAGTTGATCGGTAAATTGCACAACCTGTGTAGGCAATTCGATCATTAAGCCTTCGAATAAATCGGGGTTAATGTCATCGCTCACAACCAAAGACAACATCTCTGCGGTTGCCAGAGTAGGCAGGCGATGAATGTCATCTTCGTTTGCGGTAATTTCAGCAGATAATAAATTTTCTGCCAACTGCGTTTGCTGGGCGGCATTCAATGGCTGCGGCCATGCAGGCTGCGTTAAAAACTCAATGACGGGGGCAATATCCTTTGCAGCAATCTCACCGGAAGACAAATGCTCCAAGAAACCCAGAAAATAAATAATCCAGGAGTCCACCAATAAAACTTGCTCATCTGTTGGACAAACGCCAACTTGCGATAACGCAATAAAATTATCGCGCAAACAACGCCAAGCAGTTGCCAAACCTGTTAGGCCGATAAGCTCTGCCGCATTGGCAAAATTATCCAGCACTTCTGAGGAATCTTGCAAATGCGCAGGCGCACATGAAGGTTCTTCCACGCTCGCCAAGGAAATATCTAGCAGCGCTTGCAATTCACCGGCAAGTATTGCGAGTAATTCCTGTTGATCTGGCGTTAACACACTCTTAGCCATGGTGATTCCTAATTCAGCGCGCCATTTTTAACTCAATTTATCCAAACCAATACTTTTGGTTTACGCCAATTTCGCCTGCTGTAATTGCTCTGGCGGTAACTGCCCTGAAGCGATTTTCTCCAAATGCAATTGATTGGCGGTCGGTTGGCCGCTGCCCGCTTGAGTGTTAACCGCTTGTTCATTTATAGAGAGCGTTAATGTAGGCACAGTATTCGTGATATTTACAGCGGTGGAGTTAATGACTTGCGGGCGCGGCTCCGTGCGGAACTCTGGCAAGGTAAATACATTTACTCGCTCCATGAGTGAGTTAGCATAATTTTTTAACTCGTCGGTTTGTACACGTTGCTCTTCTAACTTGCCGTGAGTTTTTTCGGTGGACTCGGTAATTAATAAGGCGCGGTCGCGTACACGGTTGGCCATATTGGCTTGATTCATGGAATTAACCGCAATGGATTTTACGTGGTTTACCAGTTGGCGCGTTGCTGCCTCAGTGTCATGCATTTTTTGACCTGAGTCTTCTGCAAGCTTGGTACCCTCTGCTACTTGAGTAATTAACTTGTTCATAATATTTACGGTGTCTGAGGTTTCTACACGAATGTTATTCACCATCGCCGAAATTTCAGAGGTGGCACCACGGGCGTTTTCCGCAAGGCGCTGTACCTCTTCTGCCACCACCGCAAAACCTTTACCTGCTTCACCGGCAGATGCCGCGTGCATGCTCGCATTCAACGCAAGAATATGTGTACGTTCTGCAATGGTATTAATTAAATTTACGATAGAGGTGATTTCTTGCGAGCGATCCCCCAAACGCTTAATCCGTTTTTCCGTTTCAGAAATAGTGCCGCGAATGGTTTGAATACCTTCTACCGTTTGAATTACGGAGAGCTGCGCTTTTTGCGTAAAATCAATGGCGGAAGTCGCAATGCTATTGGCGCTGCGTGCTTCTTTGGCGATATCGGTCATGGTTTTTGCAGAGAGATCCAACGCGCTTACAGTTTCAGCCACTTGCACACGCTCTTCTTCAGCAACTTGTAATACTACTGCCGATTGCGCCCGCAATTGATCAGAAATAAGATTAATTTTTTCAGAGTAACCTTTTACTTGGTGCAGTGTACGCGCGGTTTCGGAGGTTAATAGATTCACCGCATCTGAAATAGTGCCCGTTACATCTGCCGACACGGGAACTTTAATGGACAAATCTTTTTTTGCAATAGCGCCCAAAGTACGAATTAACCCGATGATGGATGTATTCAGAGTCTCGTTTTCTTGCGATTGCTCAGAGAGTGTTTTAATACGTTCATCTAATAAGCGGTTAAATGCACGGCCTAAATCACCCAGTTCATCATTAGCAAAAATACCTACGCGCGCTTTATCGTTACCGCTGTTTTGTTGCGAAATAATGCGTTGCATATGCCAGAGAGGGATTACAATACTGCGATAAATCAAGAATAGCCCCAAGGTTGTGCCTATTGCTGTTAAAAATAAAACACCCGCAAACATAGTGCGTGCAATAGTTAGTTCACTCTCTGCAGTTGTAATGCGACGCTTTACACTGGCGCTTATTATCCGACGATAATCTTGCAAACTAGTGGTCATACTTACAATCGATTCACTGAGCGTATTTTTAACCGACTCTTTTTTTATGGGATCCTGAGCAAAACTCGCTCGCTGCGCCACTAAAGTTGTTAATTGATTATCTAATTGTTTCATAGCTTCTTTTGCGGCTGTAAGCGCATTTTGATTAACGTAACGCATATTCATAGAACCCAACAAGTTAAGGGATTCATTTATTTGCATTCTTCCACCACGATAATACGCGAGCGATTGTTCATCGCCGGAATCAATGAATGTTGGCGTTGCCGTGCGAATTTCTGCAGCCGAATTTAAGGTGGCAGAAACCAGTTGATCAATGGTTTTTAAATTACCATTTGCTTCACTAATGGATTTTTCAGAGGCGATCTGCGCATAGTAAGCCACCGCCATCAAGACAAAACCAACGACCAAGCCGATCATCAAACTAGTAATTTTGTGGGATATTTTTATTCCAGATAATTTTTTCATCGGTGGACTCCATCAATAAGCGGTAAACACTATTTAAATATAACGTTAACTGTACGCAAGCTCGCTGCTAGCCGATAAATAGGCGTGAGGTTTGTGCGACTGATTGGCTAGCGCTAAGAATTGAGTACCCAACTCAACGCCATTGAGCTTCAGCCAATGCTGCTGTCCGGAAAAATAATGAAATGCTACTAATTGCTGCAGCACAGGATTTTCTTCTTTGCTAGCAGCTTGACGCTGGCTCGATGAGAGCAGCAGGGAAATGGGCAAACTATCTATTAAAATACCAACCGCAGACTCACCTTTTCCCACTGCAAAAATAATCAATTTCTTAGGCAGCTCAAGATCTAACGCGGAATGCAATTGATAAATAGGCATAAGTACACCACGTACATTACTCAAACCCACCAAACAGCTTGGTGCGTTGGGAATGGAGGCAATTGCGGTATCCACAAATACCTCGCAAAAACAACTGGCGGCTACCATAAAATGATAGGTGCCTATACTAAACCCAAAAAAAGTTTCAGGTTTAGCATCGGGAGCTACGGGCACACGGCTAACTAGCAGTTCTTTATCAAAGGCTGTGTGCTGCAATCTTGTTAATGCGGCAATCAGATTTTTTTCTAGTGTTACTTGAGTTAAAGCAGTGCTCGAAGGTGCTGCAACTATTGCATCATTATTCATTGGCGTTAAAACTCTGAATGAATTCCGGCAATCAAACGTAAACATTGATATTAAAGTGCTGCCTAGTTAAAGCGCCGCGATAGTATCGAGTATTTGATCTTGAGTATAAGGCTTACTGATCATAGCTCTACCACCTTGCAGTTCGCCCCACACACGATCTGCGCGCTGATTTTTGCTGGTGACAAATACTACGGGAATTAATGCTAAATCTTTATCACCGGTGATATTTCGGCAGGCTTCAAAACCATCAATACCATCCATAACCACGTCCATTAAAATGACATCTGGCTTGTAGATTTTGGCCTTGTCGTAAGCATCTTGACCATTGACGGCGGTAATCACTTGATAACCCGCATCAGATACAATTTCTTTCAAATGTTGTAGCTCTACCGGTGAGTCATCCACAATCATAATGCGATTAGGTTTCATTGTTCATTCTCCAGTTTTTGAGTGCGATCTTTATGGGCATTAACGTGTTGTTGGACAATTTCTTGAAACTCATTGTGATTAATAGGTTTCGTTAAATAGGTATCGCAACCAGCCAACATTCCTTTTAGCTTGTCGAAGGTGGACGAACGGCTGGTAAGCATAATCACTGGCGTATTTTTATTGAGTTTACTGCGTTTAATATTTTTACACGCGGTGTATCCATCAATGCCAGGCATAACCACATCTAAAAAAATAACATCGTATCGCTCGGCCTCTGCCGCTTTTACGGCAGACTCTCCATCAATCACCAAATTAAGCTTGGCGTCCATTACGTCAAACTCCATTTTGAGCTGACGACGTACCGCCAAACTATCATCTGCCACCAATATCTTGATCTGATTTTCTTTCGCTACATTTTGTTGCCCTGCGTTTTGTTGTGCGTGGGTAGTGAGATTAATGGCTTTAAAATTCTTAAGCGTGGCAACTGATGGCTCTACCTCCGAACCAATTTCAAATTCAGGATAATAATGGAGATGGCGAATGGTGTAGTTATCTAAAGACTGCAATAATTTGGCCGGATTAATAGGCCATGAAATGGTAAATTCAGACCCGCTTTCAGAGGCAGGTGTCACTTTAGAAATTTTTAGCACAGGCTTGCGACGTTCAGTATTAATTAGCGCCGACAACCTATGCCAACAGTGAATCGCATGGGAGTTATGTAAATTAACGACATAAATATCTGCATTGGCAGCACTGCTTAAATCGCCGAGCGAACTATTTTCGCTAACAACTTTGAGATGATAAGTGCGCGTTCTATAACGCGTTATCGCAAATATGCGGGAGAATATTTCTAAATCGTTGGCACCCGCACCAACCACTGCCACTTGAAATAACTTACCCGTCTGCTTTGCGGAGGATAACTGTGCTGCCATCGTGAATTCCCCTATGCCTGAATACTGTACTTTAGAAAAACAATCCCTTTCTAAAGCAATTACAGAGGTGAGTTTAGAACAGCATCAAGCACAGGCAATTCAAATTTTTTAGCCGCTAAAATATTTCTACATAGAAATTATTTTATCAAAGATCTCAAAAAATGAATGGGGCGACAAATTAGTACTGTTTGACGCCAAATGCGTTTTTTACAAAAATAAGTTAGGGATTAATTTGAACGATTACAACAGGTTATAGACTTTCTTTTATCTGCATCACATTTCACTTCATAAACTTTAATTTTATGGGGTTAAATACTTAAAAATTAATTTAAATAAAACTTATGAAAATTTAATCTATTGACAATGGCTTTGCATAACTAGAATTCAAAAACAAAGAATGGAAACCTAGTGATAGGCAATTAATGCAATGATTGTCATTTAAATCCTTTTCTTAACAGATACATATATAAGAGGTAATGCCCCATGGAAATGGACGTAAGCTATAACTGGTTTCTGGTCTCTCTTTCATTTTTAATCGCCGTATTTGGATCATTCACAGGACTACAAATAACCAACGGCATGAAGTCATCCTCTGCTGGCCCTACCCCCTTATGGATTGCCGCTGCAGCAGTATCATTAGGCGGCGGCGCTATTTGGACCATGCATTTTATTGGCATGCTGGCCTATCAAGTGCCTATGGACATTGGTTATTTACCGGGGCCAACCTTTGCGTCGCTCGCGCTTGCCGTGGTTGCGGTAGGCATTGGCGTTTATATCGCCGTAAGTGGAAAACTCTCTATTATTCGCTTACTCGGCGCAGGATTATTTACTGGTTTGGCCGTAGCGGGCATGCACTATTTAGGCATGGAGGCCATGGTCATGCCGGGCAGCTCTATGGTGTATGACAAAACCCTGGTTGGGGTTTCGCTTGGCATTGCGGTGGTTGCCGCTACGGTTGCACTCTGGCTTGCAGTGAATCTTAAGGGCACCCTCATTATGTTAGCCAGCGCCGTGGTTATGGCGGTTGCAGTATGCGGTATGCACTACACCGGAATGGCCGCTATGAGCATGGTGCACAATCACGAAGCTGATCAAACTATTATTGAAAACTCCATGAGCCCCATGACTATGGGTCTATTTATTTTCTGCGCCAGCATGCTGCTGTTGGTTATCTGCTTAATTATGTCGCTCAATCAACTCAGTCATAAAATTCAAGATGAATTGCAAGATGATCCAAGTCAAGCCAATCCATAATCGCTAAATAACAAACACAGCGCACCTGTGTTTGTTGATTTTCAGCCGTTCAATTAGCCATTAACGCCTTGGGAGATGATTCTTTTGAAAATTTTATTGTTTGCCTCCGCCTACAACGGGATGTGTCAGCGCATACATAAGGAATTAGAAGCAGAAATGCACAGCATTTCAATTGAATTATCCTCGAATGAGCAGCAGATGCTTAGAGCCGTTGATGATTTTCAACCTGATCTTATTTTATGTCCCTTTTTAAAACACGCCGTGCCCGAAAAAATTTGGCGGCATCACCTCTGCTTAATTGTGCACCCCGGTATTGAAGGCGACCGCGGCCCATCATCATTGGATTGGGCAATCGCTAGCAAAACCAATAATTGGGGCGCTACCTTGTTGCAAGCAGATGCCGAGATGGATGCGGGTGATATTTGGGATACGCAAACATTTCATGTGCGCAACACTGCTAAAGCAAGCATCTATCGTCGCGAAGTTATTGCGACTGCAGTGCACATGATAAAAAATGTATTGCATCACTCACTCAACAATGTCGATTTCAAACCGCGCCCCTTGGATTACAGCAAGCCCTCGGTTACAGGCGAGTACCTGCCACTTATGCGCCAAGAATCGCGCAAAATTAATTGGGAAATTGACTCAGCGGAAATAATCACGCGCAAAATAAATGCCGCCGATAGTTTTCCAGGAGTACTCGATACTATTGCCGGCAATGAGGTTTATTTATTTGGTGCAAGGCCGGAGTATTCTCTGCACAGCTCAACCCCCGGTGAGATTCTTGGGCACCGCGACGGTGCCATTTGCCGCGCAACTATTGATGGCAATGTATGGATTCGACAACTGAAAATGGCACCACAAGGTGAACGCAAGTTTTTTAAATTACCCGCGCTACACGTTATTACCAAGCAATTTCCCAATGCGCACTTGTTTGAAAATTTACGTGCGCTAAATTCCAGACTACAAAATGATATTAAAATTGAAACTCAAAATGCTGTCGCCTATGTGACATTCGATTTTTACAACGGCGCAATGAATACTGAGCAATGTCAGAATTTATTATCGCGTTTGCGCGAACTGCGCGAGCGGAATGATATTCGCGTTATAGCGCTTATGGGCGGCGAAGATTTTTGGAGCAATGGTATTCACTTGAATTGTATTCAAGCATCGGTAGATCCTGCACGGGAATCTTGGCGCAATATCAATGCTATTGACGATATTGTGCAAGAACTTATCACCATGACTAACAAAGTTACCGTTGCCGCCTTACGCAATAATGCGGGCGCAGGCGGTGCCATTATGCCGCTCGCCTGCGATAAAATATTTGCGCGTGAAGGTGTAGTATTAAACCCGCATTATGCAACTATGGGTTTATTTGGCTCAGAGTATTGGACTTATTTATTACCTAGGCGTGTAGGTGATGCCAAAGCCAAAGAACTTACCGAAAGTTGTTTGCCATTATTAACAACTCAAGCTTACAAATTTGGCATGGTGGATAAGGTGCTACTGGAAGATTGGAATACTTATCATCAATTGTTGCAGCGCGAATGCGAAGCCCTCGCGGATGATGTCAATTATTTTGCATTGCTTTCTCGCAAACAGTACACACGCATGAAAGATGAAGCGATTCGGCCCTTAGAAGCCTATCGTCAAGATGAATTGCAACACATGAAAACTATATTCGATAACCCTCACAGTGAATATCATCACCTGCGCTATAACTTTGTTTACAAAATCAGCTGCAACCAAACACCTGCAAGACTTGTTTATCGCAAAGAGGAAGAGAAGATGGCTCAAACAGCCTAATGAAATTACGACTTCAGAAATTCAGTAACATCATCAAGCTGATGACCTTCGCTGATACAACGCGTTAATAACTCGCCCAAAAATTGATTAATTTGTAACTTTTCATCGGCATGATACATAGCTTGATTGGGGTATTCATAGCGTGGGCGCAAACGCTTATGCCCTTCCCATGCCAGTACTTCTGCTAACTTTGCATCGTGATACATTCGCACCGTTAAACGCGGCATATGCAGCCAACGCGACTCGCCTGCAATTGACGTTTGGAATAACTGTAAGGTCGTTGTATAAGGTGAGCGCTCAAGAATACGCAACTGATTTAGCCATTGCTGTTCACCTCGGCTAATCATAAAGCGATATTCATCACTCTGTTGATCTGCAATTTGCTTGTTAAAATGTTGCGTTAATAATTTGTGCAAGCGCGCATAGTTAGCTTCGCATTCTGCCATTTGCAGGGGCAAATCAACCTTGTAACGTTCACGATAAGTAACGTACTCAGGTTGAGGCTTGGCAATACGCAATGTAAACATAGACTTAACAGTAAAAGACTCAAAAGTAAGTGAGAAAGATTAGGAATTGGCGACTTTAAACATTTAAAAAGAGCCAGCCTGTAGCTGAAGTGTTAGCCAGACTCAGGCTTAAGTCAATCGTCTAGCAGGATTTATTATGCGCCTCGATCTTTACGTAAACGCGCGCGATTCATTTGCAACCATTGCAAGCAAATTAACGCAGCAGCGTTATTAAAACGACCGTTTAATAACTCCGCGAAAACATCATCAGCAGCAAAGCTATGCAATCGAATATCTTCATGCTCGTCAGGCACACCGTGTACACCGCCCGCTTGGCTTAAATCGCACAGGCCGCAAAATAAATATAACTTTTCATCGCTGCCGCCAGGGCTGGATAAAAAATTACAAATATATTCCATATAGTAAGGCTCCAGCGAAGCCTCTTCCAACAATTCCCGGCGCGCAACCTCTTCTGCAGACTCGCCGGTTTCTACCATACCCGCAACCACTTCATAACACCAAGGGCCAGCTTCCTCACCCATGGCTCCCACACGAAACTGTTCGATCATGCCGATTAAATCATGTACAGGGTCATAGACCACCACAGCCACCGCATCGCCGCGCACAAACAGCTCGCGGCTCATGTCTTTACTCCAACCGCCTTTAAATAATTTATGGCGCAGGACTAATTTTTCTACGCGAAAGAATCGCTTGTAGAGTTCTTCGCGCTGAACAATTTCAACATCATCGCGGTTAAATTCTGGTTTTTTTATCATATTCTTTTGTGTTGGAATTTAATTGTTTTTAATGCGAAAGCACCCCCTCCCAACCTCCCCCTTCACAAAGGGGAGGGGTTAGAATTTCTCTCCGCTTAATTTCAGCGTGAACTGCAACTTATCCCAACATGTAAACACTCTATTAAATTGGGAGTACCGCTCCTCCCCTTTTTCAAGGGGGAGGGGGTGCCGTTAAAAATTAAACCTTATGATAAATTTCTGCGCCCTGCTCCAAGAACTCTTTGGATTTTTGTTGCATTTCAGCTTCTACATCAATCATTTTAATAATGTCTTTGTCGCCAATGACCGAAATATCCGTACCGTTTTTAGCAGCGTAATCGCGGACTTCCTGAGTGATTTT
>SYDJ01000139.1 GCA_005801205.1 Gammaproteobacteria bacterium | reverse complement strand
GTCGCGCAATACGTCGCAGAGGTTCCAGAGTTTTTGCACTATGTCGTTGTTGGTCATGTTGATCTCGTTGTTGGTTAAAACCTTACACCCCCTCCCAGCCTCCCCCTCCACAAGGGGGAGGAGCTTAGTTCCCTCCCCGTTCGAACGACTGCATGGATGCAGAAGGTAGCGTAACGCAGGAGCAGTTGCCGAGGGGAGGGCTAGAGGTTTGTTTATTCCTGATTCAAAATATCTATGTAGGCGCTGTAGGCGTAAACACGGTTGCGTTTTTGTCCCGTGAGTTCGCGTACTAGGCCGAGGGTGTTTTCCATTGCATCTAAAGCTTTGCCGATGGTGGCCGGTGTTAGGCCTGTTTTTTCTACCAGCAGGTTAATGCTGACAATTGGCTGATTAAATAGCGCTTCCAGTATTTGCTTGGCTGAGCCCGCTAATCGACCTAAGTGCGCAAGCTTGGCTTTATCGACCGCGAGCAGTTGGTTGAGCTGCTGTGCTGTGGCAACCGCTTGTGTGGCGGTTGCGGTAATAGCATCCACAAAAAATAATAACCATGATTCCCAATCGCCCGTTAAGCGTACTTGCTGCAAACGCTCGTAATAGGTTTGGCGATGCTTTTTAAAAAATACCGATAGGTACAAGAGCGGTTCATGCAACACACCGGCTTGCGCCAAAATCAGTGGAATTAATAAACGCCCTAAGCGACCGTTACCATCCATAAACGGGTGAATGGTTTCAAACTGTACGTGCATTAATGCTGCTTTAATCACCGGCTCGATGGCTTCAGGAATATCGTTTAAAAACTTTTCCAGCTCACTCCAACAGGCCGCTATTTCATTAGCGGGTGGCGGTACAAAAGTCGCTTCGTCGGCACGGTGGCCACCAATCCAAACTTGGTTGGTACGGAATTCACCGGGGCTGCGCTGAATACCGCGGCCAGAGGTCATGAGCGCTTGATGTAACTCTTTTACAAGGCGAATGGTGATGGGGTTGCCTTGTTTGATGCGTTCAACACCCAAGGTTAATGCATTTACGTAGCAGGAGACTTCTTGCACATCATCCATGGGTACACCGGGCTGGGCGGCCATTTCATAGAGCATAAGGTCGCTCAGTGAAGATTGCGTCCCCTCTATTTGCGAAGACATAACCGCTTCTTTACGTACGTAGCTGTAAAGAAATAATTTTGTGTCTGGCAATAGGCTGCTGATAGCATCTAAGCGCCCAAGGGCTATGTGGGCCTCTGCCAAACGCGCTTGCAGCTTGCCGTTGATTTCCAGCGAAGGATTGGGAGGCAAGGGTGCAGGAATAAACGCCTGACACGCATAACCCCCAGCAATACTCGGCACATAACGCCCTGTTAGACCGCGATTCATCGTGAGCAACCCTGTAGAAAGCTAAAATAGGCCAGCATACTATTTTAAAATAAAGCAAAAAGTAAAATAATGAATAGTTTTATTTTAACTTTGATTGATAGAGACGCCAGATATGTCGATAAGATGTACATATAGAGCCTTCATGTTTAAAAAATGGCGGTTTAAGTACATGTACTTGTGTATATGTATAGAAACGTCTGTTTTCTATACATATTACTAACCCGCCTCACCCCAAAGCCCATCCGCCAAGGCGTTTAGTACTTCATCCAACTGGTTATCGAGCAGCTTATCTACACGGCTGGCACCGCCTTCTTGCGCGAAGGCGTTGTTAACGAAGTTGTGATCAATAATAACTTCGTGCACCAGCTGCTTACCCAAACGTTCTAAACATTTGCGTTGCGGTGGCAGCCACGCGTGCAATGCGTAGATTTTTTGCAGCGCCTTGTGAACACGTTGATCAAAAGGAATTAACGCTTCACCCAAGGCGGCTTGGCGAATGTGGCCGATAATGCTGGCGGCAATTTCTTGATTGGTTTGGTTGCGCCATGCAGCAAATAATTTGGTTTCGCTGTAGCCGTTGGCATCTAACAGCAATTTAATTTCTTTTAATTGTTCACGCGTTAAATCTTTGGGTTTGTTGACGACCACCGCAAGCGCTGCTGATTGGTTGATATTGTTTTTGATAAAATCGTTAAAACTAATCAAGTAGTCTGCGGGTTTTTCATTTACACCAAAATTTTGTTCACGATTTAAAAATTCATCAGCACCTTCATAAATTAACGGCATCCGCTCAGAACCCAAAATGAGTTTTATGTCATTCACGTGATTGATTAAACCGCCAATACGCTGAATAAACTGCACAGCCTGTTGGGGGCCCATGTCATGCAAATGCTGATGCAGTTTTGCAGGTGCTACGCCCCATAAGTTTTCTAACTCATCTAATTTTTGTTTTAGCGCCGGTTTATTTTCGGCAAGCTTGGTGGCTTTACGCATTACACGCATTACTTTTTGGCTGAGCTCAGCAAGCACATCATCTGCATGGCTTGTGCCTGCTTGTACGCCGCGGGTATTTAAACTACTTTCCAAAATTTCTGGATTACTCAGCTCGTCAACCAACTGTTCAAGTGTGATATTTGGGTCACGCACCAAAGGTTTCATGGTGCTTACCTCTTGCAATGCGGCGTAAATGTCCACGGGGTCGTAAATTTTAAAAACGGTTTTGCCAATTTCATCACAGCGGCGTGTCGCACGGCCAATCATTTGTTCATACAGAATGCGTGATTTAACGCGGCGCAAAAACACGATGTGACAAATTTTTAATACATCAATGCCAGTCGACAATAAATCTACGGTAATCGCAATATTGGGGTAACGTTCGTTTTTGTAGTTGCGAATCAGCTGGTCAACTTTATCGCTCTTGCCGGTAATTTTGCGCACAGCGGCTTCGTTATAGCTGCCGTTATAAATGTCTTTAAAGGCTTCATCTAACAATCGTTTGACCATATCGGCATGCAAATCAGTTGCGCAGAAGATCATGGTTTTTTCATCGCCGAGTGGATCTAACTCTTTCGCAAGTTGCTCGCAAATAACTTTGTTAAAGCCTTCGGTAATCACGGTGCGGTTAAACGATTCAACCTCGTAGTTCACTTCATCTTCCAACTCGGCAGATTCAATTTCGCCGGTAAACGTATTAATGGCGCTTACGGTTGCGCCTTTATCGAAATGAATCCCTTTGGTGTTTAATAAAGTTTGGTAGCGAATGGGCGGCTCGTGATCGATAAGCCAATCATCTGCAACCGCTTCGCGATAAGAATAGGTGTAAACCGGTTTGCCAAAAATTTCAGTGGTGTGTTTTGCAGGCGTTGCGGTTAGACCGATTTTTACAGCATCAAAATAATCCAACACGCGGCGATAGCTGGAAAGATATTGTGCGGTATCGCGATGCTGCAACTCCCCTTCTGTCATTTCTTGATCGAGCGTGTAACCACGGTGCGCTTCGTCTACGATAATGCAATCGTAGGTATCGATGGTTTGCGGGTTATCGGAGGCAAACAAACGCTTTACCATCGCCTGTACAGTGGCGACTTGTACGCGGGTTTCGGCTTCTGCAGCCATATCGCCTAACTCGGCAATATTATAAATAGATGAAAGGGTTTTATTTTCTTCCAGCTGCGCTTCTTTAAAGGAATCCAAGGCTTGATTGCCGAGCGATGTTCTATCCACCAAAAACAAAATGCGTTTAAAGCGTTCGGCTTTTAAGAAGCGATACATTAACCCAATAATGGTGCGCGTTTTACCGGTGCCCGTCGCCATGGCGAGCAAACAATTTTTTTGATTGTTGGCGAGTGCTGCTTCAACCGCTGCAATGGCTTTTTGTTGGTAGTCGCGCAGCTTTAAATAATCAAAGCCTTCTGCTTGTAATTTTTGTTCTGCAAGTTCACGGCTGCGCTTTAATCTATCGAGCAAGCCTTCGGGTGAGTGAAACTTTTCATTAGGCTCTGCGGTATTGGATGGCTCACGCACATCGCGAAACCACGTGCCCGATTGTTCTTTCAGTTGTTTTACAAAAGGGCGACCGTTGCAGGAATACACAAAGGGAATATGAAAGTGGCCGTCTTCGGCATCGGCCCAAGCAATGGTTCTGCCTTGCGCAACCCACGCAGCGTGCATGGGTTCAATTATTTTAAAACCACGAGAGTAACGTTCGGCTTGGTGAATTTTTCCTGCAACATTTTCGTTTTCGCGTTTTGCTTCTACCACTGCAATAGGAATTAAGCCTGCAAACAACACGTAGTCTGCAGCTTGCTTACCAATAGTGGGCCACTCGGCAATCGCTTTATTTTTACCCTTTTCTGGGCGAGCGCCTTTTTGATAGGTAAGCTCTTGAGTATCAGCCTCCCAACCGGCATCCACTAAATGCTGGTCGATAATAATGCGGGTAAGCTCTTCGTTAAGCGTAATTTGTGAACTGGCTTTTTGCGTTTTTTGGCTCAGTTGTGCAACTTGCTGTTGCAGAATTTTTTGGTTTTCTTCAGTTTGTTTGGCAAGTTCGGTTTGTATTCTTTTTAACTGATCGTCGAAGGATTGTTG
Organism: Gammaproteobacteria bacterium; assembly: GCA_005801205.1. GTDB lineage: Bacteria > Pseudomonadota > Gammaproteobacteria > Pseudomonadales > Cellvibrionaceae > Cellvibrio. Next base: position 2,971 of record SYDJ01000139.1, on the reverse strand, counting down.
CTGCGAAATTAATTTTTGTTCGTTTTCTTTGGCTTGCTGCTCAAACTTTCGCGCTTCTACATCCATTTGATACGCAAGCACTTCGTATTCTTCTTTTTCGCGCAGAACCAACTCGGAGAGCTGTGAATTGCTATCTACCTGTTGACTAGCGCTCTGCAATTCAATTTTTAAGTTTTCGATTTGCGCTTGTAAATCGCGCAATTCTTTTGAAGGATCTTGCGGTGGCAAATAAGGCCCGGGCTTAAAACTAGCGCCTTGCTTACCGAAGGCGCGGTGATACCACACGGTTAATTCGCGCGCGACAACAAGACCCGATATAGCTTCTTTGTGCTGGGTTTTAAAACGATGCGTAGCCTTGTTGCCTTCCACACGCAAGACATGAAATAACTCAAGGGTTGCTTGCTCAAGGCGAATCTCTTGGCGAATTTGATGGAGTAAATCCAACTGACTGGTGCGCTCATCAAACTTTAGACCGCAACGAGACGCTAAATCTTGCGCAATGGCTTCGCCCAACTGACGCAATTTAATCAGCGTAGTGTTAGGGTCACTGATGAATGATCGTTCCGCAGCCGCCGCCAATTGATGAAATATGGGGTCGTGCTCTTTGAGGTAATCAAAATTGGTTGTATCTGCCATGCTTCCTACCCGGTTCCCTAATTGGCTGCGGCGTATTTGTTATTACCGCTAATTGGCCGTGATAGTACCTTACTGAACAGTGGCGCTCAAATCGGTTTCCATAAATAACAGGTATAAAAAAACCCGCCCTGTTTTAATTGCAGAGCGGGTTTTCTTTTTAGGATGATACCGGAGGTATCGGACTTTCATTTGGTACCCGAGGCCGGACTCGAACCGGCACAGCTTACGCCACTACGACCTCAACATAGCGTGTCTACCAAGTCCACCACTCGGGCTAAATCTTACTTCTCCTGCGCTGGCGCTGTTACTGGAACATCGCTTGCCGCTGGTGCAGCTGGAGCTTGTGCTGCAGGAGCATTAGTTGTTACTGGTACATCAGAACTTGCTGGCGCCGCTGCAGCTGGAGCTTGTTGCGCAGCAGCAGGTACGCTAGGAATACCTTGTACAGCAACTTTAGAGTGATTCTTCGCCATAACAGCGAGAGTGATACTCAATACAAAAAATACGGTGGCAAAGATTGCGGTTGCACGAGTGAAGAAGCTGCTACCACCATCGCTACCGAATACAGTTTGCGATGCGCCAGAACCGAATGAAGCACCGGCAGCGGCACCTTTACCTTGTTGTAACAAGATCAACACAATAATTGCCAAAGCAGATATTGAATGAATAACTAATACTAACTTTTCCATTGCTGGATCTCTTATTGAGTACTATTAAATTTTGCTGAAACAACGTTAATTACGAATTAATTAATCAGCAGCTTTACAAATTTTCAAAAACTCTTCGGCGTCTAGTGAAGCTCCACCGAGCAGCGCACCGTCAATATCCGGTATTGCAAACAACTGTTCTGCGTTACCGGCTTTAACGCTGCCGCCGTATAAAATTCTTACTTCTTCAGCAAGCCCACCCAATTGTGAGCGGATAAATCTATGCACTTCTTGTGCTTGCTCAGGGGTTGCTGTTTTGCCGGTTCCTACGGCCCAGACTGGTTCATAGGCTACTACGGCGTTGGCAAAAACATCGCGCCCTACATGAGCAAATACTGCTTCTAACTGCCGGCGAATTACTTCAAGGTGCCAGCCGTTCTCGCGCTGAGCGAGTGATTCACCAATACAGAGTATGGGAATCAAATTTGCGCGCTGTACGGCCATAAACTTTTGAGCAACTTGCTCATCGGTTTCGCCCTGTAAACGGCGGCGCTCATTGTGACCAATTATGACAAATTTGCAATGCAATTCTGCCAACATTTGCGCCGATACCTCACCGGTAAAGGCTCCAACATCATACTGACTGACATTTTGGGCACCCAATAAAACGGGTGAGCCAGCAATAATGTCGTATGTTGGTATCAAATAAGGATTCGGTGGGCAAACCACAACGTCTGCACTGTGTTCACCTTGCCAGCCCGCCACTATTTGGGCTAACAATTCAGCATTTGAGTGCTGATTTCCGTTCATTTTCCAGTTGCCAACAACGAGTTGGCGACGCTTTGCGTGACTGGTTTTGTTCAACAGCAATACCTCCCCCAAAGCGGGCGCTCATGGTAGCTAAGATGAATTGAACATACAACCAAATATTGGCTTAGACACTGATTTTTCTGGTCTTTTTGTCAGTTTTCGGGATATGGATTGATCAAAAAATAGCAATCTATAACCCGAAATCTTCAGTCTGAGCGGTTTTTAAACAAACGCTAGGGGACACTTAAATAGATCTGATATCAGCGACCTATCAACTCAACGCCAACTCAACTGTTTTGGCAAGCTCTTGCGCCAACTCTTTTACTTGCTTCTTATCTTCACCTTCAACCATTACCCGAACTACCGGTTCAGTTCCCGATGGACGCAAGAGAACACGACCCGTACCAGCTAACTTCTCTTCTGTGGCTTTCACCGCCGCTTGTACAGTTTCATCGGTACTTAAATCTACTCGCTTAGCCATATGAACGTTAATCATGACTTGCGGCATTTTGTTCATACCTTTTTTGATTTTATAGAGCGACTCACCAAAGGTCGTAATCGCCAACAACACCTGTAGCGCAGAAATAATGCCGTCACCTGTAGTGGTTACGTTGCTACAAACGATATGACCGGAGTTTTCACCGCCCAAGCGCCAACCGTTTTGACGCATCATCTCAATCACATAGCGGTCGCCCACCTTGGCGCGCGCAAAAGGCACGCCGATTTTTTTCAAGCCCAGCTCAAAACCAAAGTTACTCATTAGGGTGCCGACGACACCATCACACCCGCCCGCATACTCCTGCTGGTATTTGGCGATGATATAAAGCAACTCGTCGCCATCGACAATTTCACCCTTGTGATCCACAAACACCACGCGG
>SYDJ01000138.1 GCA_005801205.1 Gammaproteobacteria bacterium | reverse complement strand
TAGTTAGGCCGTTAAATTAAAAAAGCCCTGCCAGTACAAACTCGCGGGGCTTTTTTATGGGCGGCTTTTTAATGGCGGTAAATAGCGGGTAATACAGGCTGTTGCGAGCACTGCCCCGCAATGGAAGAATAGGGAGACTTCAAGCAAATAATCCGCCTTGCAGGCAGGTTGAGCGCAGCCAAATCCTGTGCAATATACTGCTCATAGAGCCTGTCAAACTGACCATTTTTTTGAATAATTTCAAACCCTCGACTCAACCGTTTGGCAATATCAGGGCGTTTTGCACTCACATAAATATAAGTAGGAAACTCATAGTAAATCAGTAGAGTTTCCTCTATGCGAAGATTCGCATACTTTACTTTTTTCTCGCGATAAAGCGTGCTTACCTCATCCACCCCTAAGGGGAGGCAGTCAAAGCGGTTGGCGGACAGCATCGCAAATAAGCCATCAAAACTGGGCGTTCCTAAAAGATTGAGTCGATTGAATTTATAGATATCAAAATCTGGCCATGAATCCACCTGCCCTATTCGCACCGACCCCAAAGTCTTCAAATCCAGCACAGCCGCCCAAGGCACACTATTCTGAGCGGTTGTTAAACAAACACGATAACCCAGAAGGCCGCGCTGGATATCAATTGGGATTTGAATAACGTCTGCAGCGGCAACCGGCGTACCTGGCGAGGCAAAATGTATGTTGAGTTGAACACCCGAGCTCAACAGCAGCGCCTTCCGGTGTGCAGCCTCTGCTGCAAAGTAAGAACGCAACCGATAATCCCCAAATTCTGGCCGAGTAGCCTCTAATAGCAGCGTATAGAGCTCTGCGCGATAGGCATTTTTGGGAGCAATGTCAGGGGGAAGATCACCGTGAATAACGGTCATAGGGGAAGTTTGTTCAGCCGCTATGGCACTGCCGACAGCAAAAACTGCACAGAGCGCAAAGATCGTGAGCCATCTAACGGAGAAAGGGCCAAGCTTGTGCATCATTAATACCTAGAAACCGATTATCCTTTCAACTCTAGCAGATCATTGCGTATTCACTAGATGCAAATAAAACCCAGCGAGCGCGTGATTAAAATCTCAAGAATGCGTGTGCAACCACTGCTTCACCAGCGGTAACAAACTGGGCCGCCATGGCCGCGCTTGCACACCAAAAGCATCACGAATTCTGCGACAGCCAAGCACTGCGCTGAGCGGTTCGTTTTCGGGGGCGGTGTCGATAAGCGTTAAGTGTGAGCCCAATAAAAAACCGCGAGTGGCAACACTCGCGGTTTTTTATTGGGTAATGGCCCTAAAAGCAACAGCGCTTTTAAGACACTCTGCGGCGACGCATAAAACCGAGCCCCAATAACCCAGCACTCAGCAATACTAAGCCGGAAGATTCAGGAACGGATGAATATTTTTGCTCTAGATCCCAACCGATAACATCAAATGCAAATATATCAAGCTGGCTAATTTGGAGGAACTCCCCGTAACTCGCAGTCGGGTCCAAAATACCAAGACCTACATTGTCTTTCCAATGGCTGGCTTGGCTGCCATCGCCTTGGAACGAGCCCGTTGACCACGCGTTATCTACTCGAGCACCATTGACGCACTGACCGTTAATGGCAAAGTGCTTAGCAGCAACACTCGCCGTCCAGTCTATATCTGCACCCTTTGCTTCACTCTCATCTGAACAGCGAGTGAAATCAAGCGGTGTGGCAAAAGGCGAATATGCCGCATCAGAATAAATCGGCCCCTGAAAATAAGAGTAGTAATCAAGCACATCTACCCCACTCACAAAGCCCAGTGCATGCCCGATTTCATGCAAGGCAACGCCGATGAAATCCATACTGCCCGCTGAAATACCATCGCTAGAATCAAAATCAAAGTTGAAATCACTACTAAAGGTTATTTCGCCATCGATGGTAATGTCATCCGCTGCGATCAGCCCCATGGCCTTAGCATTGGCACGGGTCATTTGTACACTTTGCACACCCGATTGGACATAGCTTTGATTGCCGTGCAAGTAAGCCGACTCCCAAGTACCATTCATTAACTTGCTATAGCTTTCGCCAGCGGGTAAACCAGCCACCATAACGGCATCGGCAGCGCTAGTTGCATCGGCACCTAGGGCAGCTTTCATAATGGCGTAGTCGGCGCCAATGTACGCGGAACCTGCTTGACCAATGATGTTTTGGCCGAGCGAGCTAAAACCGGAGGAGATATTCACGGTGATATCGTCTTTAAAAATACCTTCCCATATATCAGCTGCTTTTCTAAAGCCATTATTCGCGGCGACATTACCGGTATCGGATAGCTTGATGGAGAGAGCGAAAGAAGGCGCTGAGGTTGTTATGACAGCGGCAACAGCCAAGCCGCCAGCAAACTTTTTAATGTTCAAAAGCATAGTTTTGCATCCTTAAAAATCCATTGTTTAGTCGTCTAAGCCATCTAAACGTCTTATTTGTTTGATACTAGATATATAGCACAGAGAAAAGCTTGATTTAGGTTATAAGCCAAGCGAAGCGATTATAAAGTATCTCAAATTAATATGAATCCATCTGCGCGTACAATATGACAAAAGGCATATTACGCACCTTAACGCCAACCCAAAAAACTACACATCACCCATTCTGATTATGCAACCACTGCTTAACCAGCGGTAACAAACTGGGCCGCCATGGGCGCGCTTGCACACCAAAAGCATCACGAATTCTGCGGCAGCCGAGCACGGCACTGAGCGGTTCGTTTTCAGGGGCGGTATCGATAAGGGTGAAGTTCGCATCCTGTTTGAGCAGCTGTTGCTGGGCGAGTAGCTGTACAAGTTGTTCGCCGAATTCTGCTTCATTGAGCGCATCGCCGCTGCAATAGTGCATCACACCCCAATTCTCAGCACCGCAGGCAATTTGTTTGACGAGCGCCACACACACACGAACTGCATCGGACAAGAGCGTAGGTGCGCCGCGCAGGCGGGTATTGAGGGTGATCGGCTGCTGATCTCGAATAGCACTTAGCAGGCGAGTGAGATGGTTATCGCCAATGCTGCCGATAATCCAACCCAGCCGCAAAATAATAAACTTGGCCGCGCTGTGTTCTATCGCCTGCTCGGCCGCAAAAAAGGCTTGGCCCGCTAGGCTTAAGGGCGCTGGAATATCTTTTTCGCTATGGCTGGTTTTGTTGTCGTCACCAAATACGTGATAGCTGGAGAAGTGAATGAGCGGCACCCCCAAGCTGGCGCAGGCATTGGCAATATTGGCGGCAACGATGGGTAATAGGCTCTGTTGCTCGCGCGAGGGCATTTCCTCCCACGCGAGGGTGTTAATAATCACATCGGGCTTGTGTTGGGTTAAATACTCGCGTACTGCCAAGGCATCTTCCCACTGAATACTGGGCGATAACAGCTGACATTGTTCACGCGCCAAATCGTGCTCAAGGGTTTGCCCCAATGCGCCTTGGGTATCGGTAACAATAATTTTGAGGGACATAAACCGCGTTTACTCACACTTTTGCTTCCCGCCTTTTTCAAAGGGGGATAGAGGGAATTTAGGCTTGGAGTCTGTCAAAGTGAGGCTTAAAGATCAATACAAATCCCCCTAGCCCCTTTTTCATAGGGGATATTGGCGCAACTCACACCTTATCGAGAATCTCCCCCTTTCGGTAACTGCTCCTGCGTTACTCTACGCTCCTGCATCCATGCAGTCGTGAAAAAGGGGGATGGGGGGATTTAGGCTGTTGCTTAGCGCTCATACTCTGGCACAATGCCCACCCCTTTTGCTGTACGAGATCAACTCATGAGTTCTCAGCCAAGCGCACCAAAATCCTCGCACATTGCCCTTACCATTGCCGCCCTTGGCGTGGTGTTTGGTGATATTGGAACCAGCCCGCTTTATGCGATGAAGGCCATCTTTAACCCTAATCACGGCATGCCCCTTAACGAAATGACCGTACTCGGTGGCCTCTCAACCGTTTTCTGGGCGCTTATGTTTGTAGTTTCGCTTAAGTACGTCACCTTGGTGATGCGCGCCGACAACCACGGCG
>SYDJ01000137.1 GCA_005801205.1 Gammaproteobacteria bacterium | reverse complement strand
TTCGATTAAATTGGATTTACCACAATTCACCTTGGTTGGTGCGACTACGCGCGCGGGGCTTTTAACATCACCGTTGCGTGACCGTTTTGGTATTGTTCAGCGTCTGGAGTTTTATAATGTCGCCGATCTTACCCATATTGTGGCGCGCTCGGCGAGTTTACTCGGTGTAAGAATGGACGGTAAGGGAGCGGAAGAAGTTGCCAAGCGTTCGCGCGGCACACCGCGTATTGCTAATCGTTTATTGCGTCGCGTGCGTGATTTCGCCGAAATGAAAGGCAATGGTGTAGTCACTGCGGAAATGGCCGATAGTGCGCTTAATATGCTGAATGTAGATGATCGCGGTTTTGACCATATGGATCGTCGCTTATTAATAGCGCTTATGAATAATTTTGATGGCGGCCCCGTTGGTGTAGAAAGTTTGGCGGCGGCAATCAGTGAGGATCGCGGCACTATTGAAGATGTGATAGAGCCATATTTGATTCAACAAGGTTTTTTGGCGCGCACACCGCGTGGTCGGGTGTTAACCAATAACGCTTATGTGCATTTTGGAATTCCTATGCCCAAGCGCTTACAGCAAGATATTGGCGAGTGATTATAGGTAAATAACTAATGCGAATAAATTTTGTACAGAGTGGCTTATGAGCAAAAGTGAATTTAGTATTCCGGTGCGTGTTTATATTGAGGATACTGATGCAGGCGGCATTGTTTACTACGTTAACTATTTAAAATTCATGGAGCGCAGCCGTACAGAATTTTTTCGCGCATTGGGTTATCATAAGCCCGCAATTTTGGATGAGGGCTTGTTATTAGTCGTTCATTCTGCCCAGATTGACTACCATCGTTCTGCGCGACTTGATGATGAGTTGTGTGTAACCACTGGCATTATTAAATTAGCGCGAACCTATTTTGAATTTAAACAGCAGGTTTTTCGTAATCAAGAGTTACTTTGTACGGGTATTGTGCGCGTTGCTTGCGTAGATGCTTCAGTTATGAAACCTCGTGCGATACCTGCTCATATGCATCAGCAACTTACACTATTTATCGAAACACAATCTCAAGGTTAATTTCCCTATGACAGACGCAGAAAATACAATGTCAGTTTTGGCTCTTATGGGCCAAGCGACCATTGCGGTAAAAATCGTCATGCTGATTTTGGTTGCAGCCTCGGTAGTTTCTTGGGTGATGATTTTTAAAAGTCTTATTTACCAAAGTAAAGCAAAAGCAGCATTTGATTATTTTGAAAAACAATTCTGGTCGGGCATAGATCTGAATCAATTGTTTCGTCAGGGCAATGGTCACGACCGTATTGAAGGTATAGAAAATATCTTTCGCGCCGGCTTTAAAGAATTTACGCGTTTGCGTCAGCAGGCCGGTGCCGATGCCGAGGCAATTATGGATGGTGCTCAGCGTGCAATGCGTGTTGCTCTTGCGCGCGAAGAAGAAAAGTTAGATGAAAATTTACCGTTTCTCGCAAGTGTTGCATCCGTAAGCCCCTATGTTGGTTTGTTTGGCACCGTGTGGGGTATTATGAATTCCTTTATGAATCTTTCAAATGTGCATCAAACCACCTTGGCAACTGTTGCGCCTGGTATTGCAGAGGCCTTGATTGCAACCGCCATGGGTTTATTTGCTGCAATCCCTGCGGTATTGGCCTACAACAAATTTTCATCTCGCTCATCAGCACTCCTTAGCAACTATCAAACCTTTGCTGAAGAATTCTCAACCATTCTTCATCGCCAAGTGCACAGTAAATAAGCACCGAATGTTAACGTTTGTGGGTTTAGTGAACGCGAAATAGGTTATTAGCCATGTCTGGATTCAGACCGAAAGTTAAAAAAAATCTCAAAGCAGAAATCAACGTAGTGCCGTTTATTGATGTCATGTTGGTGTTGCTAGTGGTGTTTATGATTGCTGCACCTATGATGACACAGGGAATTAAAGTTGAATTGCCCAAGGCTTCATCTGAACCTGTAGATACCAAAGACGATGAACCGATTACAGTGTCTGTTAAAAAAGACGGCGGGTACTACATAGAGTCGGGTGGCGAAGGTATTGGTGGTGACAGAGAGGCAGCAAGGCCTCTGCATGAAATTAAAGATATTGTCAGTAAAATATTGATCGCAAAGCCGAATACGTTGGTTTTTGTACAGGGCGACCGCAGTGTTTCCTATGGCGTAATCGTGGAGTTAATGGGTGAATTAAAAATGGCGGGTGCACCTTCCGTGGGTTTGCTTACCGATCCGCCGGCGCGCTAGGTTGTTTATGAAGTTTTCTAGCCTATTTTCACTGCCGGTATTTCTCAGCGTATTGCTGCATGTCATGCTTGTGGTGCTTATTATTTTAAAGTTCGATTTCTTTAAAGAAGAACCTGAGCCTTATGAACCGCATTTTGTAACAGCCACTTTGGTTGACTTGGCTCCCAAGGCGAAGCCTGTTCCTATACAACCGAAAGAACAGGTTTTAGATGCTAAAAACGATCCCAATTTAAGGCAAACTAAACAGCAAACGGAACAAGAAGCCCAAGAAGCAGAATCTTTAGCGCAAGTGCAGAAGGTTCAGGAGCAAAAAGAAAAAGCTGAAGCCGAGCAAAAAGTGCGCGAAGAAAAGTTAAAGAAAGAAAAGGCTAAAAAAGAAGCTGACGAAAAAGCAAAAGCAGAGAAGCAGAAAAAACTGGAAGAGGAACAAAAGGCTTTAGCGGAAGCAGAAAAAAAGAAAAAAGCCGAAAAGCAACGCAGGGAAGAATTGAAAGCGCTGGAAGCGCAAATGCAAAAAGAAGAGCAAATGCTGACTAACCGTGTTGACGACACAAATGTCAATGTGAAAAGTTACGATCAGCTTTTTTATGAAAAAGTTGTGCAGAATTGGAGCCGTCCACCCTCTGCGATAAAGGGCATGATTACCGTTTTGGATATTAGTATGTTGCCTAATGGTTTGGTGACATCGGTAGAGATTAGTAAGAGCAGTGGCGATCCTGCTTTTGATCGCTCGGCAGTACAGGCGGTTAAGAAAGTTGATCGATTTGAAGAAGTGAGAAACATTCCACCCGATATTTTTGAAAGAAGATATCGCAATTTTAAATTTACTTTCAATCCAGGGGATTTACGTCGGTGAAGCATTACTTACTGTTAATAACCATGTTCGTGGCAAGTTATGTTAGTGCGCAGGGTGCTAATATTGTTATCGACAAAGGTGTAGACAATCCAACCCGTATCGCGGTTGACAATTTTTATTATGTTGGCCCAAAAATGTCTGAAGATATAGGGGCGATTATCCGCAATGATTTAAATTTCAGTGGTTTATTTGAATCCATTCCCCCGGAGCGTATTATCACTCGCCCGCGCGCCGAAAGTGAAATTAGCTACCACGATTTCAAAAGGATTGAAGCAGAGTATCTGTTAATTGGAGGTGTTACTGAGCAGGCTGGCCGCTATAGCGCTTCTTATGAGTTGTTTGATGTGGTTCAGCAAAAACGTGTGCTGATTAAAACAACTGTGGATGGCACAGATGCGCAATTACGCGACATAGCACATAAAATTAGTGATAAAGTTTTCGAAACAATCACTAACATTCGCGGTATTTTTTCAACAAAAATTATTTATGTTGAAGCATTTCAGAAGCCAGTACGCTCTCGTTTGATGTTGTCGGATGTAGACGGTGCTCGCCCACGCCAATTGTTTGAATCCAAGCAGCCAATCCTTTCTCCGGTATGGTCGCCAGATGGAACTCGTGTTGCTTATGTTTCATTTGAATCGGGTCGCCCAGCCATTTATGTGCAATCGCTATCAACAGGGCGCAAAGAGCAAATTACTAACTTTAAAGGGCTTAATGGCGCGCCCGCATGGTCGCCTGATGGTCAAAAGTTAGCCATGGTGCTCTCTAAGGATGATAATCCAGAAATTTACACAGTGGATTTGGCTACTAGAACCTTTACTCGTATCACCAATATGTATGCCATTGATACTGAACCGTCTTGGACAATCGACGGGACGGGTATATTTTTCACATCTGATCGTGGTGTAAGGCCACAGATTTATAAAGTAACACTTGCAACGGGTATAACAGAACGTGTAACCTTCGACGGCGATTATAACGCGCGTGGTCGTGTTTCTCCCGATGGAAAGAGTTTAGTGATGGTCAATAAGCGCCCTGGTGGTACTTATCAGATTGCTGCGCAAGACTTAAAATCGGGAAATATGCGTATTTTGACCGAGACAAATTACGACGAATCGCCTACTATAGCGCCCAACGGCGCAATGCTCATGTATGCAACCGAAGTTGGTGGTAAAGGTATTTTTGGTGCGGCATCTTTAGATGCTAAATACAAGATTCGTTTGCCTGCCAAGCAAGGCGATGTACGTGAGCCGGCCTGGTCACCGTTTTTTTAAGCTGTTTTTTTCACTACTATAGATCTACAACTTGATTGGAGTTACACACACATGATCACTAAAGCAATTAAGCAAGGTTTGACGTTCGCCGTAGTTATGGCTTTCTTGGTTGGCTGTTCATCAGCTAGCGACAAAAAGAAGACCACCGCACCAGCAGCAGCACCAGTTGCAGCTGAAAAAGCAGCTGCTCCCGTTGTTAAAGAAGTTGCGAACGTTGTTTACTTTGAATTCAACAAGTACGACTTGAGCCCAGAAGCTCGCGCAATTCTTTTGGCTCACGCTGAAAAATTGAAAGGTTCTTCTGTAGCAGTACGCTTGGAAGGTCACGCTTCTGAAGAAGGTTCACGTGAATACAACATGGCGTTGGGCGAAAAACGTGCTAAAGCTGCTCGTGATTTCTTGGTTCTTCAAGGCGTAAAAGCAGCTTCTTTGGAAGTTGTAAGCTACGGTGAAGAGCGTCCAGTTGCTACTGGTCATGACGAAGCGTCTTACACTCAAAACCGTCGCGTAGAAATCAAGTAATAAGAGTCTAACCCGTATGTATAAACGCGTAATTGCTCTCCTATGTTGTATTGCAATTCCAGCCGTTGAAGCACAAGTACGGGTTGTTGATTCCTCACCCCAGAGCGTACGCTCTGGGGTGAATCGTCAACAAGAAAGCATTGATCAAAAGACAGAATCTTATAATCAGATTCAATCTCTCCAGCAAGAAATCTCTGAGCTTCGCGCACTTGTAGAAGAACAGGGTCACCAAATATCCCGCTTAAAACAATTACAGCTCGATAACTATGTCGATCTGGATCGTCGTGTCTCTCTTGTGTCGGGAAACTCTTCTGTTAAAGAACAAAATACCGATGTTGCTGTTGATTCTGCTATAGCTGCAGATACTTCGCCTTCCCCAACCAATGGTATGAGTGAGGCTGATGAATATAAAGCCGCTTATGATTTGTTGCGTCAGCGCCAAGTTGATCAATCCTTGGTTGCGTTTAAAGATTATTTTAAAAAATATCCTAACGGTGAATTTTCCGCCAACAGCTGTTATTGGTTAGGCGAAATTTTCCTGTTAAAAAATCAATTGCCGCAAGCTCGTGATTGGTTTGCTAAATTGTTACAAGATTTTCCTGAAAGCAACAAAGTACCTGATGCGACATTTAAGTTAGGCAAGGTATACCATCTTATGGGCGACAAAAAGCGTGCTAAGCCATTATTGGATGACGCTGCTGCCGGTTTAGGTGACGCGGCTCGCCTTGCTAAGCAATATTTAAAAGATAATTTTTAATATTGATTAAGTCTCTTTCCCATTCTGCTCTAATAATTCTGTTTATATTTGCATTACTGATTTTAATTTCTATTGATTCGCTGCACTCAAATCTCCATACTCCCGCCTTTTAATATTCTGCGTATGCTGCTAGAGAACTTATGAAAATTTCCGCTGATAAAGTAGTGAGCTTTCACTACAACCTTAAAGATGTTGATGGCATATTGTTGGAGACATCCTACGATTCTGACCCCACTTTATATCTTCACAGTCACAGTAATATTTTGGCGAGTCTAGAAGATGCACTTGAAGATAAAGCCGTTGGCGATAAGGTCAGTGTTACCTTGGCTCCAGATCAGGCTTATGGCGAGCGTAAAGAAGGAGCCGTACAGCGTATTCCCATTAAACATTTGCACAATCATGCTGCACTAAAAAACAAACTAAAGGCCGGTATGACAGTACAGGTGAATACTCAGCATGGCCCTTGGGAAGCGATTGTATTAAAGGTGGGTAAGTTCAATGTGGATATTGATAGCAATCATCCATTGGCCGGAAAAACGCTCAGTTTTGAAATCGACGTTGTAGATATACGCGAAGCATCTGCAGAAGAATTGGCGCACGGTCATGCGCATGGCGCTGGTGGTCATCACCACGATTAATTGAAAGTGGTATTACCTTTTCTAGCATTGATTATTTCATGACAAAACCATTTGCCTACATAGGCTTAGTAAATCCTAAAAGCCCAGAAAATGTAGGCATGGTTATGCGTGCGGCAGGTTGTTACGAAGCGAGTAAAGTATTTTATACGGGAATACGTTTCGAACGCGCCCGTCAGTTTTTTACTGACACCAAAAATATGCACGAAAAAATACCATTGCAACGCGCAGAGGATTTATTAACAACCGTGCCAGGCGGTGCAAAGATAGTCGCCGTTGAGTTGGTTGAGGGGGCGACACCGCTTATTCATTTTCAGCACCCAGAACAGGCCTATTATATTTTTGGCCCAGAAGATGGTTCTCTCTCGCAAACTATTTTGGATGCTTGCGATCACGTCGTTTACATACCAACCATTGGTTGCATGAATTTGGCAGCTACAGTAAATGTTGTGCTTTATGATCGCCTGTCTAAATCAGTTGGCACGATAGTTGAGGATAGGCCGATAATCGACAATCGGGATACAAATAGTCGGGCGGTAGTGAAGCGATAATCAACTTGTATTGAATTAGAAAAAATCAAAACCGCTTGTGTTTTGATTGGTATGCTTTTCGTTATTCAAGTTTGTTTGAATAAGTTCGTGCACTTTAGTTATCTGAGCTTCAAGGTCGCGCATTTTCTCAAAATTTAGATTTATTTCTAGCTTTCCGCTTTGAATGACCCCAATCAGTTCATTTTCTTGCTGCTTGTCTAACCCCAAGTTTAAGAGCGAGCTTTTAAATTGCTCTAAATTTTGTTCAATTAAAGCCATATGATCTGAAGCAATAGACTGATGAGTTGCTTTGGTGAGTTCAAGGGAATCGTTGATACTGATTTCAATAGAGATCATGGCGAGACGTTCATCTGCGCCCTCGAGCATAATGGCAAGGTTGTCTCTTAGGCGTCCCATTTTAACGTCATCGCCAAAGGGCATGTTTTTCACCATAAGGCTCGCATGTTCATAGTTAATAAATATGCGCGGGCCGCTTTCCGCAATACGTCCATTCATTTTAGCTATGCGCGCTAATAGTTCTTCTTCAATGGGGGAGAGAGACCCCAGATTTGAAAAGTTTAAGCTGCTTTTGGGGGTTCGTAGCTGTATGCATGCTTCTAGGTCATAAGCTTCTAGAGTTCTTAGCATCAGGTTCGCTAAGCCCTCGACTGTTGTTGTACGAAAGCTTGAGCGCAAAAAGGTTAGTACAGAGCCTAGCTCGCCAAAAGAGGTCATAGCCTCCATCGCCAAGTTTGCTGAATCGTGTGATGCTCCTTCCAATTCGGTTTCGTCAATAATGGCCTGATTGATTTTAGACAGCAGTATTATTGGTTCATAAGGCTTAACAATATAGTCATTGCCGCCGACGGTATAGCCTTTCAGTATTTCGCTGGTTGAGTCGTAGGCGGATACGAATATGATTTTTAAATGTTTATCTTTTTCACGTATGCGACGACATACTTCGTAGCCATCAATATCTGGCATATTAACGTCTAATAAAAGAATATTGGGTTTATGGTTTGCGATCATTTCTAGCGCGCGCTCACCGGTAGTGGTGGCTTGAACTTCGAAATATTGGCGTAGATACCCCACGGTGACCTGCAGCTCCATGAGTGAGTCATCGACTACCAAAATACTGACGGCGTTATTCATTCTTCTAACCCTGCTAGAGCGGTAATAAATGGTCATTAAACCCTGAATATTAAATAAGGTTTAGGCTATGCCGCTCTTGCTGTCAATTTAAAGCGCCCTTAAAAATAGGCTTTATAGATCTTCATAACCTAATCGTTAATTTGGATTTAAAAATGCTCCTAAAATCTATAACCGATCAGCTGGCTGAAGTTGGTTTGCGACGCGGGGCTATGATTTAGATGATCTTGTAATTTTGGCTGCTTTTTGGTGCATGCTGCAGCTAAGCATAAAAAAGCGAACCTCTTATGAGGTTCGCTTCTTGTGATTTGTGCCTTGGGCGGTAGTGGGTTGCTTGCCGTCTTTTAATGCGGGGCGAATCGGCTCAATTACTTTGCGCCAGCAGATTGCAATGCGATTAGGTACTCTTCGCCATTGCGATGAGCTTTAACTGTTTGCAAAAAGGTTTTGCCATCCGCACCTGTTGCATTAATGTCTTTACCGGCACCAACAAACAGTTTCACAAAGGTGCTGAAGTTTTCACCGCGCATTCCGCGATAGGCTTTTTCCAATAAATGGAAATCTGCGTTCACGCCAGTGGGTGCGGGGTATTCTAAAAACGTAGCGATGCGTGCATCGTCGAAGATTTCACCGAGTACTTTTTCTTTGTCTTTACGTAGGCTCATACTGACTCTCTATTTTGTATTTACGCCCTCTAAGATAGAGGGCTGGGCTCTTAACCATTTAACTTTTTAACTAACAATTCATTCAGCGCTTGTGGGTTTGCTTGACCTTTTGACGCTTTCATCGCTTGGCCTACAAAGAACCCGAGCATTTTTGCGCGTTTGTCTTCAGCTGCTGCGCGGTAGCCTTCTACTTGTGCTGTATTTGCAGCAAGAATATCGTCGATGATTTTTTCCAGTGCGCCAGTATCAGAAACTTGTTTTAAGCCTTTGGTTTCGATAATGGTATCCGCATCGCCTTCACCATTGGTAATGGCTTCAAAAACTTGCTTGGCGATTTTGCTCGACAAGGTGCCGTCTTTAATGCGTACCACTAAACCTGAAAGCAATTCTGGCGTTACGGGCGATTGATCAATACGTTGTTCAGTACGATTTAAGTAAGCCCCCAAATCCGCCATGATCCAGTTAGCGGTCAGTTTTGCTTCGCCGGATATTTTAGTTGCGGCTTCAAAGTAAGCAGCAGCAAATTTATCCATAGTGATTTGGCCTGCATCGTAATCGCTCAAGCCATATTGCTCGACAAAGCGTGCGCGTTTGGCTTCGGGTAGTTCTGGCATTTGCTTGCGAACAGATTCGATATATTCGTCATCGATAATAACCGGCAACAAATCAGGGCAGGGGAAGTAGCGATAATCGTTGCTGTCTTCTTTACTGCGCATGGAGCGCGCCTTTTTGGTGTCGCCATTGTATAGGCGGGTTTCCTGTTTGATTTTTCCGCCGTCTTCCAATACATCAATTTGGCGTTCAACTTCGAGCGCAATCGCTTCCTCCATAAACTTAAATGAGTTTAAGTTTTTGGTTTCGGTACGCGTGCCGAGTTTTTCTTGGCCTTTTGGGCGCACAGAAATATTCACATCAAAACGCATTGAACCTTGGCTCATTTCGCCGTCACAAATTTCTAGTGATGTCACAATGGAGTGCAATTTCTTTGCGAAGGCAACTGCTTCTTCGGCGCTGCGCATATCGGGTTCAGTAACCACTTCAATCAGTGGCGTTCCGGCGCGGTTTAAATCGATCCCGCTCATGCCCGCAAAATCTTCGTGTAAGGATTTGCCTGCATCTTCTTCTAAGTGCGCGTGGTGAATGCGAACGCGTTTAGTGCGACCTTCTCCTAACTCTAAATCCACAAAGCCTGGGCCAACAATTGGCTCAGCAAGTTGTGTGGTTTGATAGCCTTTGGGTAAGTCGGGATAAAAATAATTTTTACGTTCAAATACGGAGCGCTTGCCGATTTCTGCATTTACGGCCAAGCCAAACATGGTGGCGTAGCGAAATGCTTGTTCGTTGGCGACAGGCAAGGTGCCGGGCAATGCTAAATCAACGGCGCAGGCTTGCGTGTTTGGCTCAGCGCCAAAGGCGGTGCTGGCGCCAGAGAAAATTTTGGTTTTAGTGGCAAGTTGTACGTGAACTTCCAAGCCAATGACGGTTTCCCATTGCATTTTTATTCTCCTCTTTATTCAATGCCAGGTGCGGTTTGTTGGTGGAAGTTTGTTGCCTGTTGGAATTGATGCGCAGCATTTAGCAATTGCGCTTCGGCAAAGAAGTTGCCGATCAATTGTAAGCCAACGGGTTTGTTTTCCACGAAACCACAGGGAATTGATAGACCGGGTAAGCCTGCTAAGTTGGTTGCGATGGTGTAGATGTCTTCCAAATACATGGCCACAGGATCTTTTGATTTGGAGCCAAATTGGAACGCGGGTGATGGGGAAGTTGGGCCGAGAATTACATCAACGCTTTGGAACGCATCAACGAAATCTTGCTTGATTAAGCGACGAACTTTTTGTGCTTTGCTGTAGTAAGCGTCGTAGTAGCCAGCAGATAACGCATAAGCGCCAACCAGAATACGGCGTTTCACTTCATCGCCAAAACCTTCGCTGCGTGAACGCATATAAAGGTCATTTAAATCTTTTGGGTTTTCGCAGCGATGACCGTAACGCACACCATCTAAACGCGACAGGTTTGCAGAACATTCTGCAGGGGCGATTACGTAATACGCAGGTACCGATAAATTAGTATGCGGTAGGCTAATACTGTGAATTGTTGCGCCCAAGCTTTCGTAGACTTTAATTGCCGCTTCAACGTGTGCAGCGGTTTCTGGATTCAAACCTTCACCGAAGTATTCTTTAGGTACCCCGATGCGCAAACCTTTTAATGAATCATTCAGTGTTGCTGTGTAGTTAGGCACATCGCGCTCAACACTGGTGGAATCTTTGGTGTCGTAGCTCGCCATGTCGTTGAGCAAAATCGCGGCGTCTTCTGCGGTGCGCGACAAAATGCCGGCTTGATCCAAGCTCGATGCAAACGCAATCATGCCCCAGCGCGATACGCGACCGTAAGTGGGTTTGATGCCGGTTAAACCGCAGTGAGCCGCCGGTTGACGAATAGAGCCGCCAGTGTCTGAAGCCGTTGCTGCAGGGGCTAAATGCGCAGCTACTGCTGCAGCTGAACCGCCAGATGATCCGCCGGGAACGCAATCAGTCGCCCAAGGGTTTTTTACTGGGCCGTAATAACTTGTTTCGTTGGATGAACCCATGGCAAATTCGTCCATGTTGGTTTTGCCCAGCATCACCACGCCTGAGTCTAAATAGTTCTCTACGATGGTCGCATTGTAAGGCGCGATAAAGTTATCGAGCATTTTGGATGCACATGACGTGCGAACACCCATGGTACAAAAAATATCTTTGTGCGCGATGGGTACGCCACAAAGTGCGGGTGTGTTACCTGCAGCCAAACGCTTATCAGCAGCAGATGCTTGCGCGAGCGCTAGCGCAGGCGTTGTGGTGATATAGGAGTTGTAGACTTTATCGAGGCGCGCAATACGGTCGAGATAATGTTGAGTAACTTCGACGCTGGAAAAGTCTTTGTTGCGTAGACCTTTTACAAGCTCGGCAATGGTTAACTGATGCATTCAAAAATTCCTGAGATTTCTTAATTTTTTTGACTTACGTCCCCCCTTTGAAAAAGGGGGTTAGGGGGATTTAAGCAGTTTAACAATCCCTCCCAGCCTCCCTTTTTCAAAGGGAGGAGCTAGTTAGCATTTATTCCATAACGTTATTCAATAACCTGCGGCACCAAATACAAACCATCTTGCACGGCGGGTGCAATCGACTGGAAAAGCTCGCGTTGGTTTGGCTCGGTCACTACATCCGCACGTAAACGCTGTACAGCATCTAAAGGGTGAGCCATGGGCAAGACTCCATCGGTATTGACGGCTTGCAATTGGTCAACCAAAGCCAGCACGGTAGAAATACGGTTTGCCACTTCGTCGGCCGCGTCATCAGAGATGGCGATGCGCGCTAGAACGGCGAGTTTTGCGATATCAGAACGATCTACAGCCATAACTGGCACTCCAAATAAACAAAATCTGTAACGGCGCTAGCGAGTTTTAAGAGCTTGGTTTTGAGTGAAAAACACAACAAAAAGAGGGCGCTGTTAAATGGGCGCTCAAGTTACCATATTTGGCGAAAGGTTGAAAAACTAGTTTGCGGGAAAATGAGGTAGAGAAGGGCTTTTGGGATGGACAAGCGTTAGAAAAATCTGACGCTTGTCCATTTGTAAATTATTGGCGCATTTCCAGCATTTCATGTTCTACGTATTTGAGTCGTTCTTCCATAATCGCTGTGCGCTGATACTGCCCTTTGGAAAGCTTGAGCGCGTTGCGCAGGTGAATTTGTGCCTTATCGTAAATGCCGTTAGCAATAAAATACTCGGCGCGTGCCTCATGTACACCCAGAATATCCCCATTTAAACCATTCACTTCAGCCAAGAGATACCATAAATAGTCGTCGTTTTTACGCTTGCGTGAGTAGCGCTCCAGTAATTCTGCGCTCTGCTTGTATAGCCCTGCTTTCATGCTCGCTTCGGCATAGCGAATATTGAGCGGGTAATTTTCTGGGTTGAGTTTGAGTTGGGACTCCAAGAGTTCCATTGCGGGTTTAAAGCGCTCGGCAGCTATATCAATATCCGCGCTCATGATGAGGTAGGTGATGCGGCTTGGGTCTTTATCTAAGAGCGGCTTCAGAGTGGTGCGCGCCGCGTCAAATTGCCCCGCTGCAGAATAGGCTAGAGCTAGGCCGTAGCGGCTTGCATCGGGGGATAGATTGTCGCCATCTAGTTCGTTTTTAAAACGCTTGATTGCCGTTTGGGGTGTGTCCTCTAATTCGAAGCGAATGCGTGAGCGTATTAATTGAAATTCGATATTGTCAGGAAAAGCTTGTTTTGGGTAAGCCATAGCGCGGTTGCGGGCATCGGCTACACGGCGCTCGGTAACGGGGTGCGTCAATAAATACTCAGGTGGGCGACGAGTGGAGCGGCTGGAATGGAGCATTTCTTCAAACATATCGGATGCCGCATAAGGGTCGAGCCGAGCTTCCAGCATTGTCTGCATACCAATACGATCCGCTTCTTGCTCGTTTTCGCGGCTAAAACTCAGGCTGGCGGCTTGACCTGCGGCTTGAGTGGCCATAATGGCGGCCATGCCGCCATCACCATCGCTGTTGGCCGCAAGCACTAAGCCTGCAAGCATGCCGACCATCATCGGCATCATCATATTTTTTTGCTGCTCTAGGCGCCGCGCATAGTGGCGTTGGCTCAAGTGACCCATTTCGTGGCTGATAATTGCCGCCAGCTGGTTCTCGGTCTTAGCGTAGTTAAAGATCCCCGTATGCATACCTACTATGCCGCCAGGAATGGCAAAGGCATTTAAACTGTCATTTTTTACAACGACTAGATCGATGCGTTTTTCCTCCAGCTGGCTATAGGGCAGAAGACGGTTGATGAGTTGTTCAAGGTAGTCGATAACCAGTGGGTCTGAAGAAGTGGGTACCTGGCTACGATAGTATTTAAGGGCGCGTTGCCCCAGTGCCTTTTCCTGCACGGGGGAAATCATGGCGGAGCTGGTGTCGCCCAAAACGGGTAGCTCAATCTCATTAGAAGCTGCAGAGGCGGCTAAGGCGGCAGCTGTGCAGGCTATAAGGCTGCTGCAAAGAAAAAGCTGTCGAATAAGTCGGTTCACGGTGTAAAACTCCTGCTAGGGTAGGGCTGGTGTTCGCTGGTTTGGCGTGAAAAGCCCATGAGCTCTATTGGGTTCTGGCGGCGCACTCTAGCCGTTTTAGTGGCTAAAGGCTATGTGGTAGAGAAGGCTTGGAGCGTAAAAATTCGCATTAGTTCGTCATCAAAACTGTAATTAATTTTCATTCTGCGTTACTTTAGTGCCCACTTTGTCGCCTGATATGGGTTAATGTGTGAAAAATCAGCTTCATGACAGTGGCATTCCGCCCGCTTTGGTAGCAGTAGGCTCTGCTAGCGCCCTAATTTGTGCTGTTGATATGGAGGTGGATGCTCGCCAATTGGCTTGCCCCTTGCCGTTACTTAAAGCCAAACAAGGTTTGCGTAACCTAAATCATGGTGAACTGCTGCGAGTACTTGCAACTGATGCCGGTTCCTTAAAAGATTTTGTGTCCTTTGCGCATTTAACGGGGCAGGTGATAGAGCACTTTTACGCCCAAGATAGTGGCTATTGTTTTGTGATTCGTAAGCAGTAATTGCACCTTGTTTAGGTTTAAGCCTAGGTCTAATAGAGATCACTGTATGTTGAACGTGTGTTGTGTGTGGATTGAATGCTAATGTCATCCTTAAGCTTTCGCTGGTTTCAGCACGTTTTTGTTATGCTCGCGCTCTTGCTCGCCGCTTCAGTGCAGGCGCAGCATCTTAGTGCGCCTAAAACCTCTGCAATTAGTAAAAGCGATAACGATAACCGCGATTACCGCTATTTAACACTCAGTAATAATTTGCGCGTGCTATTAATCTCTGACCCAGCTGCGGAAAAATCGGCGGCAGCATTGAATGTTCATGTTGGTAGCCATCAAAATCCCAAAGAGCGTGCTGGTCTCGCTCATTTCCTAGAGCATATGTTGTTTTTAGGGACTGAAAAATATCCTACTGCAGGTGAGTATCAGGATTTTATTAGCCAGCATGGCGGCAGTAATAATGCCTATACCGCTGAAGAGCATACTAATTATTTCTTTGATATTGAACACGCAGCGCTAGAGCCGGCGCTGGATCGATTTGCGCAATTTTTTATCGCGCCGTTATTTGATGTTAACTATGTTGATCACGAAAAAAATGCGGTCAATGCTGAGTATCTTGCAAAGATTAACGATGACGCGAGACGCGAATGGGATGTTTATCGCGGGTTGTTTAATCCCGATCATCCGGCGGCCAATTTTTCGGTGGGTAATCTAGAGACTTTGGCTGATCGTGAAGGTCGCAATATTCGCGATGATCTGGTAGGTTTTTATCAGCATTATTATTCTGCTAACTTGATGACGCTGGTGATTCTGGGGAATCGCAGGCTCGACGATTTGCAAAAAATGGTAGAGCCGCGCTTTGTACAAATTCCCAATAAAAGCAGAATTATTCCAAACGATTACCCAAGTTTATTTCCCCCCAAAGTATTGCCTGCCAGCATCTATATAAAGCCGCTCAAAGAGTTGCGTCAGCTCACCTTAGCATTTCCAGTACCTAATTATGGTGATAAATATAAAACCAAACCTCTGGATTATTTAGGCCATTTATTAGGCAACGAGTCTTCTGGTAGTTTATTGGCATTATTAAAAAGTTTGGGGTGGGCAGAATCCTTAGCCGCAGGGGAGTTGTATCAAAGCCGTCGCGAAAGTCTTTTTGGTGTCACTATCATCTTGACGAAAGAAGGCGAGAAAGCAAAGGATCAAATTGTATCAGCTGTATTTGATTACTTGGGTACGGTTTCACAACGTGGTATAGCGGAGTGGCGATTTAAAGAAATGCAACAAATTGCTGAACTGAATTATCGTTTCCGTGATAAGCAGGCGGCGATGGATACGGTGATGGAGTTATCGCAATCTATGCATGACTATCCTGCGCAAGATGTGCTTTGGGGGGATTATGCCTATACCCAATACGACGAAGCGTTGTTAAAACAGGCGTTAGGTTATTTGCGCAAAGATAACCTAATTGTCTCCTTGGTATCGCCGGATGTGGCCACCTTGAGTAGTTCCTTATTTTATAAAACCGATTTTACGGTCACTCCTGGCATTCCTGACATTCTTGATCTAAAGCTCGTTTACCATCAGAAACTTATGCTTCCTGAGCGCAATATATTTATCCCCAAAAACTTGCTACTTAAAACATCGTCTATGTTGTCTGCTCAGGAGTCTAAGTCGAGCCCTAGGTTATTAGTGAATAACGATCAATTAAAACTTTGGTTTATGCAGGATAAAAAATTCCGCTCGCCCAAAGCTGAATTGAATTTTCGTTTTAAATTGCCGGCGCTGAATAATTCTCTTGAAAACGCCGCGCGTGCGCAACTTTTTGCTGCCATGATTACTGATCAGCTCAATGAGTATGCTTATCCTGCTAGCCTTGCTGGGTTGACGTTTAGTATTAAAGCCAATGCCCGTGGATTTGATGTGAATGTGGCGGGTTATACCGATAAGCAAAATTTGCTGGTTAATAAAATTCTTTCCGCCATAGCAGAGGCTGATTTCGCAGAGCCTCGCTTTGGTAAGCTCAAGGATGATTTGATTCGCGAATGGCGCAATGAAGATAAAAATCTGCCTTACACCGTGCTCGCCAAAAAAGTGACTCGCTTGCAGTATTTGCCATTCTGGGGTGTAAAAGAATATATAGATGTACTGCAGAAAACCTCGTTCGAACAGTTCAATCAATTTTCGAGTGAGATGTTGCGCGGTGCAAAAATGGAGGCCTTATTTTACGGTAATCTTTATTCGCAGGACGCTATTAAACTATCTGCGATAATTGAACATCAGTTGCTGAAAAAGCACACTAAGCGTTTGCCGCAGTTAACTAAGGTTCTGCGGTCAGAAAATAAAGACAATAAATCTTGGCTTTATATTTATCCGCTAGAACACAAGGATCGTGCAGTTGAGCTTTATGTGCAGGCGCTTGGGTCTTATATTGATGATGCGGCACATATGCAGCTGCTTACACAAATACTGGAGCCGCAATTTTTTAATTCGATGCGTACTGAAAAACAGTTGGGTTATGTGGTGTCGGTGTTCCCCATGCCGCTTCGAAATATTGAGGCGAGTTTATTTGTGATTCAATCACCAACGGCGAGTGCGACAATATTGGTGGATGAAATTAATAATTTTTTATTGAATGCCAACCTGATTGTAAACTTTGCAGAGAATAAAGCGGCGCTTTTGGCGCAATTGCGTGAGCCACCTTTGTCGTTGAGCGAACAGTCAGATAAATTTTGGCAAAGCGTTTTATTAAATGATGTTGAATTTAATCGCCAGCAAGAATTAATAAATGCAGTCAGTAAAATAACGCCAGAATCATTGCGCAAATATTATGATGCAGCATTTTTGCAAAAAAATCGCAGGTTGTGGTTGACTACAGAGAAGTTAGAAAACACTAAAGATTTCGACACTGTTCAAAATGTGGCTGAGTACCAACAAAAGCAACAGGGATATTTGCAACCTTAGTGCTAAGTTTTGGTGCATTTTTGCTGGCTTTTTTTGCTTTTATTGCTTGGTGAATCCAAAAAAATTAGGTAATAATGCCAACCCTGATTTAAGTGACAGTATTTAGAGTTTTTTTGCTACAGCGCAATTATTGTTCTCTTTTCTGCCCCTTTATTGTGCCTTGAGTCTTGCCACCCATAAGACGAAGGGCTGGTAAAAAAACCTTGTTTATGTAAAAATTCGGCGTTTTTTTGCTACAAGCACACGGAATTTTCTGCCGCTATGCTAGTTAAATCAATGATTTGCCACTAGCTGAATGCCCAGATACTAGAATTCCAAATTCCTATATAGATACTCTCTATAGACACTACCGCTAAGTAAATATGCGCCACAAGCGCATGGTTGAGGAGATTTGAATGCTAAATGATATCGATGCCATCGAAACCAAAGAGTGGTTGGATGCCTTAAAATCAGTTGTACGTCATGCCGGTAAAGACCGCGCAGCTGAATTGTTAAAGACACTGTCTGAATCTGCGGTTAACCAAGGCATTGAACAGCCTTCATCTATTCGTACTCCCTACCGCAATACCATCCCTGTGGATAAAGAAATTCCCTACCCCGGCGATTTGAAGATGGAGCGCAAAATTCGCTCAATCATTCGCTGGAACGCCATGGCCATGGTCATGAAAGCCAACGATAACGACGATGGTCTTGGTGGTCACATTGCTTCATTTGCATCATCTGCCACCTTATATGACGTAGCCTTCAACAACTTTTTTCGTGGCAACGATGGCGATGTTCCCGGTGACTTGGTGTACTTTCAAGGTCACGTATCGCCCGGTATGTATGCCCGTTCTTATGTAGAAGGTCGTTTGAACGAAGCGCATTTGGACAATTTCCGCCGCGAAGTGAATGGCGGTGGCCTGTCGTCTTACCCTCACCCTTGGTTAATGCCTGACTACTGGCAGTTCCCAACGGTATCTATGGGCTTGGGCCCTATCAAAGCTATCTATCAAGCGCGTTTTAACCGCTATATGGAAGCGCGCGGCCTTACGCCCGTGAGTGACCGTAAAGTCTGGGCATTCTTAGGTGATGGCGAGTGTGATGAGCCAGAAAGCCTAGGTGCTATTTCTCTCGCCGCGCGTGAGAAGCTCGACAACCTGATTTTTGTGATTAACTGTAACTTGCAGCGTTTGGATGGCCCGGTTCGTGGCAACGGTAAAATCGTGCAAGAGCTTGAAGGTGTATTCCGTGGTGCTGGCTGGAACGTGGTTAAAGTTCTATGGGGCGCAGGTTGGGATCGCTTGTTGGAAAAAGACAAAACTGGCTTGTTGCAAAAGCGCATGGACGAAGTGGTCGATGGCGAAATGCAAAACTATAAAGCCAACGGCGGTGCCTACACCCGTGAACACTTCTTCGGCAAATATCCAGAGCTGTTAGAGCTTGTGAGCGATATGACCGACCAAGACATTCTGTACCTCGCACGCGGCGGTCACGATGTTAAGAAGGTGTACAACGCCTATCACAATGCGGTAAACACCAAAGGCCAACCTACCGTGGTTCTTGCCCAAACCGTTAAAGGTTACGGCATGGGTTCATCGGGTGAAGCCATCAACAAAACCCACTCAGCCAAGCATTTGGCAGTGGAAGATTTGAAAAAATTCCGCGACCGTTTTGAATTGCCCATCAAAGATGAAGAGCTGGAAGCGCTACCTTACTACCGTCCAGCAGAAGATAGCCCTGAAATGCAATACATGCATTCGCGCCGCAACACGCTGAAAGGCTATTTGCCATCACGCAAGGCAGATTTTGACCCAGTCGTAGCACCGGCTTTAGACGCCTTTGCCGCGCAGCTGAAAACTACAGGCGAGCGTGAAATCTCAACTACCATGAGTTTTGTGCGCATCCTGTCGTCCTTGGTGAAAGACAAGAATATCGGCAAGCAAATTGTTCCAATCGTGCCCGATGAAGCCCGTACCTTTGGTATGGAAGGTATGTTCAAAACTATCGGTATCTACTCATCTGAAGGCCAAAAGTATACCCCCCACGATGCAGGCCAAATGATGTCTTACCACGAATCGGCTACTGGCCAGATTCTGGAAGAGGGTATCAACGAAGCGGGCTCGATGGCCTCGTGGATTGCTGCAGCAACAGCTTACAGCAACTATCGCGTTCCCATGATCCCGTTCTACATCTATTACTCC
>SYDJ01000136.1 GCA_005801205.1 Gammaproteobacteria bacterium | reverse complement strand
TCCGCAACCTCATGCACATTATGCGGCGCCGTGAATACAACGCCCTGCCCTACAAAGCTTTCAAAATGGCGTGGGCTATCGTCAATTAAGTAATCGGCGTGAACTGTGCCTTTATTGCCGCAAAAAATAAAGTTCATGGGCGATAGGAAGGGTAAGTATTTCACTAGCCATTCGTATTTTGGCGCAAAGGAAGTGGGATGTTCCATCGCGGCTGTTGCGATAAAAATATCGTAATGCTGGCTCAGCTCTTGAATCACCTGAACCGCATTTTCGTATGGCGGGATATCCTTAAAGAAATCCGGATTATCAGGGTAAGAACGCACGCGGGGGACGTGCTCAGCGGGAACCTTGTGGTAAATTTTGGTGCCCATTAAATCGGCTTTAGTTAAAGCCTGATTAAATTCCTGATTGTACCAATCCAAATGGCGCGCCATGGTGTCGCAGATGGTTTCGTCCATATCAATTGCAATTCGTTTACGCATTTTTTCTCCTTAAATCACATGAATAAAGAAGCCCCTAGGAAAGGGGCTTCAACAAATCTATTTTTAACTTAAAGCACAGCGTTTAACTTAAAAATTTGTTTCCACCAGTGGTGAGGTTTCAGCATCGTAATCAACGCCGTTAATGCCAAAGCCAAACAAGCGTAAGAATTCTGATTTATAACCTGCAAAATCGGTCAACTCAAATAAGTTTTCTTCAGTAACTTGCTCCCAAATGGCTTCTACTTTGGCTTGTACGGCTGGGTTGAGTTCAAGCTCGTCTACACGGTAACGGCCAGCATCATCCAAACGTGGGCTTGCAGAATACAAACACTCGGTGAACAAACGCTGAATCTGTTCAATACAACCTTCGTGAGTACCTTCTTCTTTCATCACTTTAAACAAAATCGCCAAGTACAAAGGCATTACGGGGATTGCAGAACTCGCTTGAGTCACTACCGCCTTTAATACGGCAACGCGCGCTTTACCGCCGTGTTTTGCACTAAGCTCACGTGCAGCGCGATCCAAATCTTCTTTAGCTTTACCGATGGTTGCTTTGCCGTAAATTGGCCATGTTAATTTATCGCCAAGGTAGGTGTAGGCAACGGTTTGGAAATTATCGGCGAGTAAATCGGCGCCTTTAAGTGCATCAATCCACATTTCCCAATCTTCACCGCCCATCACTTTTACAGTGTTGGCAATTTCTTCGTCAGATGCTGGCTCAATAGAAACATCCGCAATCTTCAAGGTATCGGTATTCAAGTTTTTGGAAACGTAAGACTTGCCGATGGGCTTAAGAACAGAGGAATAGACTTCACCCGTTTTTGGATCTGTACGGCGTGGCGATGCCAAGCTGTATATCACCAAATCCACTTTGCCGATGCTGCTTTTTAGCTCAGCAATAACCTTGGCTTTAATCTCATCCGAAAAGGCATCGCCATTAATGGTTTGAGCGTACAAACCAGCAGCTTTGGCGGCATCGTGAAATGCAGAAGTATTGTAGTAACCGGCAGTTGCAGTTTTAGCATCTGAAGGCTCTTTTTCAAAGCACACGCCCAAAGTATCTGCACCGCCACCAAAGGCTGCGGTAATACGAGAGGCCAAACCAAAACCGGTAGAGCAACCTAATACCAATACTTTTTTGGGTGCACCCGCAACTGGGCCCTTGGCCTTGGTGAAGGCGATTTGCTCTTGTACGTTGGCGGCAGCGCCTTGTGGGTGAGCATTGGTACAGATAAAACCGCGAACTTTTGGCTTGATAATCATGGAGTTAACCTTTTAGATATAAAATAAGCGTGAAAATGTGAATATAGTCGAGCGGCAAGATAGCACCCAATGGTAAACATTAGCGCTCATTGAAAGTGTGCGCCTAAAAAAAGGGGCATTATACAGAAAAGACGGCAACATATAGAAAAGACAGGATTTAAAAGAAAGACGACTCATCTCACAGGCAGACACTAACAGCCGTGTAAAATGATGTGTTTTAGCCACACACCCCAAAAGCACTTCAACACAACAGGAACTTGCCATGATCTACTCTATGCTTGCTTTAATTGTTCTTACCTTCGCCGTTGCTGGTTATTTGCTCAAAATGCGCGTAGCTGCCGTTAAGGCTGGCGAGGTAAAACTTAGCGCGTTCCGCCTCAACAATGCTGAAGATATGCCCAGCAAGATGTTACAAGCCTCTCGCAATTACAGTAATTTATTTGAAGTGCCCGTGCTTTTCTATGCGGCTGGCTGCCTAAGCCTATCCCTGCAATTAGAAACTCTGAGTTTGGTCATACTAGGCTGGGTATTTGTAGCCTCTCGCTTGGTGCACTCATGGATTCACCTCACCAGCAACAATGTTATCCGCCGTTTACAGGCATTTATGGCTGGCAATATTTGTGTGCTTTCAATGTGGGTGATTTTGGTGTGGGAATACACAGCCCGCAATGCCTAGTAACACGGGAGCTAAATCCGGAATAAAAAATCCCCCGTTAGCAATAACGGGGGATTTTTATGTGTTGCCTTAGAGCCTGATGCGCACGAGATTAAAGCGTTTTTAAGTACTCGACGATAGCCATAGCGCCATCTTTATCGTCTGACCAATTCAATTTAAAGGTTTTACCCTCTTGGGTGATGTCCTTGTCGTGCCCTTGATTGCTCATGCTGGGGTGCAAGCGAGTATCAAACTCATAACCTTCTTTGTTATCACCTTCGCTCATACCCCACTTAAAGCCGACGAGTATGGGGTCATAATCCAACCGACTTTTCATAAATACCGCAGGGCGTTCATTGGGCACCAATAAATGATAAAGCGTGGGAATTGAACCGTTGTGTAAATAAGGCGCTTGCGCCCATAAGCCAACCAAAGGCAAGGCGTTGTATCCATCGTGTTGTTTAGGTGCTGTCATTGCTAAAGCTTTTTTCCCTTCCAGCGAAACACCTTTATATTCCGCGCAGGGTTTTACATCTTTGCCGTACATTTGCACCACCGTATCTGGGCCGCAGGCATCGGTAAAACCGCTAATCGCACCCAAGGTAACAAACAGCCCTGCAATCTTGGCTCGGCCCATATCGGTACCCAAGTTGTTATAGACTTTTCCGTTGTGTGGTTGATGGCAGGCGGCGCAGTTTTCAGCAAAGAGTGCCTGACCTTTTTTCGCCAAATTTACATCTACGGCAAAGGGATAAACACTGGCAGGCATTTTATCCAACACTTCTTCTGCAAATGCCGACACGCTGACATCCACATTGTCATAACCAATGGTTAATTGTGCGGCGACGTTTTTATACATAGGCAATGGGATGTGCCCAGTCCACTGCCCTCCGCCATTGATAAGCTTTGTTTTATCGTCATTCCATTCAGGATCGTGCGTATTTTGCTCCCACACCATCATGATATCAGTCACGCCGTGAGTGGGCGGTAAAGCCAAGGATGCAAATGGTTTGGTGAGCGGATTCAATTTCAAATTGGCGTTGGCTTTTACCGTATTAAAACCGATCGCATCCTCCATACCGGGTAAGCCATCCAGCAATTGTGGTTGAGCACCTTGGTAGTATTTGTCCACAAATTTTTTCCAGCCATGATATTCATTTTCATGATGGGTCATAAATTGTGGAATAGTGGCGCTCGCAGTTTTCTTGAACAAATCGATTTGCGCTTGCTCGTAGGCTGCATCAAAGCGGCGATTTTCATAGGTGAAGTTTTTATAGAAGTAAGAAGGATTTTCAGCGTGCACCTGCTCCAAAGCCGCGAGGATTTTTTGGGTGACAAGTGCAACACGTTTTTGCGGATCGGTTTCTGTGCCTGCCATTTTATCAATGGTTTGCACAACACGCTTGCGATAGCCCACCACATTAAATTCCGAGTTGGCGCCACCATCTAAGTAATAGATTTTATTATCATCTAAGCGCACACGCCCAATATGACAAGCGCCGCAGGAGAAAGAAGCATAGTCAATATTACCCGTTGGCTTTGTACGCGATAGACCACTAAAGCCCATACCGCGCGGCACAGGTGCGCCGGGCAAACGCTCGTCATAAAACAAACCCATCACACTTAAAAAATTATCGCCCTCGCCCCAATACTCTGGCGCAATAACGGGCAATAATTTCAGAATAATATACGGCAAACCATCGGTTTCACTTTCGGCAAAATCTGCGAAGCGATTGTAAGCCGTTTGGTGTTTGGCGATATGAGCATCACGCGCCGCCATTTTGGATTGCTGATGAGCCTCCCAGTTTTCTGGCACCGCATTTACAAAGGGTGTACCGCTGGGAGCTTCTAATGTCTTACCAAAACCACCATAGACCGAATACAGAAACAAACTGGCGCCAACGACGCCCACCACAACCAAACTTAACAACAACTTTTTCATATACAGTCCTTATGAACTTTCTTATCAGTAATAACTCGGCATGCACCGCAAGTTAATTCTTGCGAGACCGTCGACAACATGGATGTTGGCGTCGAGCCTATATGGGTAAAGTTGCGCCGCTTACAAAACATGTTTTGTGCGCAACGCAACGCCAACAATTTATTGTTGGCTGGCCCGGTTTTCACGGCGTGTCTCGAAAGGATTAACTTGCGGTACACAATATAAACATCAGCCCCAAACCAACGAATAAGATTCAGGGAATGGCCCATCTTTAAAATCTATAGGCGCGGCGGCGCGCAAATTAGGCAGCAATAATACTTGACGCACCATTTCTGGAATCATTTCCATACCCACATACTTACCTAAACAATCATGCGGGCCAAAACCGAAATTGAAGTTGTGATAGAAGGTGCGATCAGGATTAAATTCATCGGGATGGGTATTAGCAAAGTCATCAAACATAGCAGATTGTGTTAATACAATTACATTGGTATTCGCAGGAATAAGCGTTTCGTAATTCGTACCTTTTGCCAAAGCGTAATCTTGCGATGTTTGGCGGAACATATAAGGGCTAATAGGCACATAACGTAGCGCTTCCCACACGATATTATCAAAGGCTTTTAAATCCGTTTGCTGTGCAGCGGCCTTGGCCTTGGCGAGCAACTCTGGCTGCTTAATAAAAAAATCAATCACCTGCGAAACAGCTTGCGATGTTGTTTCAATGGAGCCAATTAATAAGCCACCCGCATTCACACCCACCCGCACCAAATCAAACTCAACTTGATCCGCAAAGCTGCTACGCAACATACGCGAGAACACATCATCTTTAACCATAGGCGCTTTTTTACCGGCAAGTAAATAGCCAAGTGACTTTAGTATGCGCCAGCCAATCAAAAATAAATTTTTGGTTTGTTCCAGCTTCACCATCGCCAATTTTTCAACAAGCACTTTCTTAATGTAATTAGCCAAAGCGACCGTCACACGGTCATGGTTGTCTTTAATGTATTTGGTGTGCTCGGGCGAATTTAAATCGAAGGGTTGATTATGAAACACATCGTACTGGTTCCAAAACGACCATTCGATAAGATCTTTTTTATCGACGTTATCCAAACCAAAATATTCCTGCACCATGATTGCAGGCACCATACGGCAATAGTTGTAAACAATGTCGATTTTGCCATTCGCACGTTCCAAAATTTCACCACTCGCGTTGGCAATCAGCGCGCGAATACGCGGTAAATCATTGCGGTTGAGCATACCCTGCATCAAGGATTTTTCGCGGTAATGGAGCGCATCATCATCGTGCGCCATTAAATAACCGGGGTCAGTCGCGGTTACCCCCATTTTGGGCTTATACAAATCCACCGTAAAAATTTTGGGCATTTGTAGTAGATCAATCACATCCGCATATTTACTGACCAGCACACACTCTGGCGTTACCAAAATTGGGCGCTGCGCGCGTAACTGCTTAAAAAAGGGCAAGGGTTCAGTCATCATCCAGCGGCGCACTAGGGGGTATTTATCGGCGGGGGCGGCGCTATCGTATTCGGCAAGGTAGTCGGTGCTACTGCTAGTCGGTATGTGGGTACTGGTCGGTAGATCGGTCATAAATCCTTCTCCTCTAAATAAATTGGCTTATTTGATGTGATTTATTGCTTCAATCCTGAAGGCAACTTCTTAAAAATCCTGAAATGAAGATTCGCTACTTCCACGTCAAACCATTTAAGAGTCTTAAAAAATGTTTTTGACGACAAAATGGTTATATAACCAAAGATTGTCGAACCCTAACATATCAAGTCTTCAGAATCATCTTTTCAGTAAGCGAGAGGCGCAAAAGCCCTGCGCAGCCTGTTTGGTGAAATAAAGTTGCGTCGCTATGCAGGGGCTAGGCTCATCGTTTCATGGCCTCACGCCGTACAACAAGGTAGAATGCTCGCCCACCTTATCGCTGTTACTGGAGCTGCTTTTAGCCCTGCTCCCTCTTTGATTGATGACCCTCTTTTTCTGATTGATAAATTTCTATGATCCCACGCATTGACCAAACCTCCCCCATCCAAGCCCTTTATTTGTCGTTTATCGATAGGCTGCGCGCCAGCGGCTTTGCAGGTGATCTCAATCCTGATTATGCGACACGCACTGTGCTCGCCACTGACAACTCCATTTATCAGGTACTACCTCAGGGCGTGATTTACCCAAAACACAAGGCAGATTTGGTCGCCATCGTAAAACTCAGCCAATTGCCCGAATTCACCGGCATAGTGCTGAGCCCACGGGGCGGCGGCACGGGCACCAATGGCCAATCGCTTACCGATGGTTTGGTGGTTGATACATCGAAATACATGAACCAGATTTTGGAAATAAACGCCGAAGAACGTTGGGTGCGAGTGCAATGCGGCGTAGTGAAAGACCAGCTCAATGCGGCGATTAAACCCTACGGATTGTTTTTTGCGCCGGAACTCTCTACCAGTAACC
>SYDJ01000135.1 GCA_005801205.1 Gammaproteobacteria bacterium | reverse complement strand
TCCGTCGCCATACCCACGGCAATGCCAGTAGTACCGTTCAACAATACGTTGGGAACACGCGCAGGTAAAACCGATGGTTCCTCTAAAGTACCGTCAAAGTTGGGCTGCCAATCAACGGTACCCTGCCCCAATTCTTCCAACAAAATTTCGCTGTATTTAGTAAGGCGTGATTCGGTGTACCGCATTGCAGCGAAGGATTTGGGATCATCCGGCGAACCCCAGTTTCCTTGACCGTCTACCAAGGTGTAGCGATAAGAAAATGGCTGCGCCATAAGCACCATAGCTTCGTAGGAAGCCGAGTCACCGTGCGGGTGAAACTTACCGATTACATCACCCACGGTACGGGCAGATTTTTTAAACTTGGCGGTGGACTTTAAACCTAACTCGCTCATCGCATAGACAAAACTGCTCTGTACTGGCTATAAGCCATCGCCAATATGCGGCAAGGCGCGATCCAAAATTACATACATGGAGTAATCGAGATAGGCTTTTTCACTAAAATCTTTTAAGGCGATGCGTTCATCGGCATCGGGGAGGCTTATTAACTCACTCATTGAATATCCTGATCGTTAAACGTTAACCAATACATCGATTGGGCACTGCGTGTTATTTATTAAAAGCTTTATTTTTGCAAATTCAAAGGCAAAGCACCTTTCTTATCGACATGCATGGCCGGTAGCCAAGCGCTAAAATCAATCACAGCGGCGAAATTATAATTCACCTTATCGCCCACACCATTGCGGCTGAAATGCTCCAATAGGCGCATAGCCTGAATAATATCAACGGAGAACTCCATGGTCACGGGGGTTTCTGCTAGGCCTTTAAGTGCCGGTACTTGAGTATTGGTTCCTTTCAGGAGCTTAATGGTTTCTATTTCTATCGCGTAATCAATACTGCGCACACTGAGCTCTTGTTTATTAGGGTTGTAGATACTCAAATCGAGCGCGATAGTACGCTGAAAGATGCCTTGGGATGGCAAAACACGCAGCCCCATCAACTTCACATCTGGGTTTTGTAACGTAGGATTTAACGCAGTGCAACCCACCATCATCATAAAGAAACACAGGCTCACTAGACTTAGGATTTTATTCATAGAATTACTCATGCGATGTAAATGATGAAAAATGTGACTCAAAGCTCTCGCTCTAAGGCATAGCTTGTGGTGTAATCCGCGCCCTGATGTACTGCACGGAGGCAGGTTAACGCAATGGAGCGCCAGACTAGATGAAATTATTATGCCTTACCCCAACCTGAAAGCTGACGATATCCACGGTAGCAGGGAAATTAGCTTCACCAACCGAAAAGATTCTATACATCCGCAGTTGATGCGCTTATGCATGGATTTCGATTTAGTCGTGCTGCAGGTGCAGCGCCGCGCATTCAGCCATATTTCAAAACGTTTTCTCGCGACCACTAACGCCTTTATTATCACCAACCGCGACTACCGCACCACCTGCCAAGTATTTTCCCCTTGGTGCGATACCCTGCTGGATTTAGAAATATTCGCCAAGAAAAATCACGTGGATATTTTGCATGATCATCTCTTTGGCGGCGATATCAATCAGAACAACTGGCGCTAAACCCACTACTCAGCCAACTCTTGATCAAACTCTTCCAGTAAGTCTATCGGCTCCATCTCTGTGCCATCCAAATCTGCATTCCAATTAATGCCTACTAGCACCACATCTTCATGCATGCCGGTAAGCCAATCTTCTAAAAACTCTACCAACTCTATGGCGACTGGTTTGTAATCTTTCCAATCTTCCTTACAGTGGATTTGAGCAAACTCTTCTTGCGACCAAAAGGGCATTACATCCGTATTTTCGTATTGTTCTGAGCTGCACAGCGCCCATCCGTCCGGCCCTTCCAAGCTCCACACGCAACCATTCTCTATGGCTTCAACGACAAAACGATCGAAGTTCTCAGAATCATTATCGCTTAATGGTTCAGTCATGGGGTATCTCCACTGGGTTCAGAATAAAGAGTTTCAAAAAGCGGTTAAAACATTAACCGCATGCCGTGTGCTTTAAGCCACGCACGACACTGTTTGTAATTGGGGCAAAGGCTTGCAACAACCGCCCAAAATGCTGGGCTGTGGTTATGGTGCAAGAGATGACTAACTTCGTGGGCAACAAGATAATCGACTATGGGCTCAGGGGCTAGCACAATCTGCCAGTTGTATTGGATTGCGCCCTGCGCTGTGCAATGACCCCATTTAGAACGGGTCGCCTTAATAGTAATGCCGCTATAGCTCGCACCTAAACGCGCCGCTGCAGCATCGGTTTTTGCCTGTAGCAATTTGAGCGCTTGCGCCTGATACCACGCACTCACTAAACGCCTAGTTTGCTGCTCTGAGGGCAAGCGGCTGCGCGATGTGAGTATCACCAAGAGCTTTTCACCGTAGCGCACCACATCCGCTTTGGGCTGGGTATGCACCACTAGTTCTAGGGGTTCGCCGAGATAAGGAATACTAGTGCCATTGGCAAACGTATATTCTGGAAGCGCCGATAATTGCCGCTCTTGCTGCACCAATTTTTGTTGTACCCAAAGCGATTTTTCGCGCACAAATTTTTCAATATCCGCCTTGGCCACAAAATGCGGCGCACGCACTACTACCTGCGCCTTTGAAATTTCAATGCTAATACTGCGCCGCCGCGCGGAGCGTACCAATTCAAATGCAAAGGGCAAGGGTGCCGCTGAATTTTTGAGAAAGGAGAGAGGCATGATGCATCAAGGAAAATGGATTCGATGCCATTATGCCCGTAGAAAGTTTGTAGGGCCACTGCACAAAAACAAGTTGCAGCACAAGCACAGCCTATTGCATAGAAATAGGATAATAACGATAACCGCAAGCCGGTGAATCTAAATCGCACACCTCTAAGATCAAATACAAGCTTTGCGGTACGCGCTTCATCAACCTAGCAATATCCGCAGGGTTGCGCCCATTATTGCAGGACAAATAAAAATCCGAGGTGTATTCACAGATTACGCCTCCACCTTGATCGCAGGCACGGCCAGCACCGCAAATCTCTGAATATACCAGAATAGAATTGCTAATATCGGGAGCCGAGCTAATGCGGACATTCGTTCGGTAATCCTCCAAACTATTTGCTCGCCAAAAAATATCGAATAAGCCATTGTCAATATAAGGGTCAATAGCGAGCTGCTTACTCGAGTACGCCGTATCCACCCCGTAACTATCAACCACATCAAAACTCACCAAACTCGGCGCTGGATTATAAGACCGAACTTCAATGTCACCGCCACAGGCACTCAGCACAACGCAAAAAAACACTATTAAGCAATTATTTTTCACCGCAGTTCTCCTTTAGGATTTTACGGTCTCATGCTAATTTTTTACGAATGAATTGAAGCTGAATAATAAACCAGAGAGGGGGAATGAAAGCCGGCGAAAAAAAAGCCCCCACTCATCCGCTAAGCAGGGGCCACAAAAGCTATTTCCAAAAACTTGTCCATTACTGCTAATCACACACTAGTACATTTCAAACATACGAACCAATCAATAACACAACCCATAAACCAATCAATCATCATCGAAAAAAATCAACACGATCCTTGCAATACTAAAAAGAAAACACGTCACAGGCTAGTGACGCCATCTAACCAGAGGCGATAGATTCACACTACCATCCTCTTCTAACACTGCGAATTTTGACTGCTCTGAGTTTTTTACAACAATCATGGGCGGTACAAACAAAGGCCGACGAATAAACGCCAATTGCCAACCAAAATTCTCCAAACTATGTAATGCCAAGCGCTGCACTTCATTGAGGTAATATAAAACATCTGCAGGGAGAGGCGAGCGGGACCCGCGCACATCCGCCTTAGGCGTTTGCACGGCCTCTTCAAAAATTGCATCAAAATCCGCATTAAAATTACGAATGGGGTCCAACATAACGCCTCCTTTCAAAAACCAACAGCAGCAAGCAACTACCAGAGCAGCAAGGCTACCAACATGTACAAACCTTCAAATGGTTGTGTACAGTCTTGCCTTTGCGCATAGGTTTGTCAAAAACCAAGTTGGAATATGAACCAGAACTGAAAGAGCGCAAAAACATATCCATTTATTTTCTGATGATAAAGCCAAAACACTGGGCAAAATGATCCTTTTTAGAAATTCATGTTATATTCCAGCACAGAAGCTATAAAAAGTATTT
This sequence comes from Gammaproteobacteria bacterium, assembly GCA_005801205.1. Classification (GTDB taxonomy): domain Bacteria; phylum Pseudomonadota; class Gammaproteobacteria; order Pseudomonadales; family Cellvibrionaceae; genus Cellvibrio. The sequence continues at coordinate 10,104 of SYDJ01000135.1, read as the reverse complement.
TTTATACAACAAAAAAAATGCACACTTTAGGTGCTCATAGATTCAGAATTAGATATAACGCCATCGACAATGTTTTTCAAAAGCCACTCACAATACAAACCTTTAACAATCACCCATTTTTGCAGAGGAATAAATGAAACTTTACGGTAGCTATACTTCGCCCTTTGTTCGCCACTGTCGCATTGCCTTATTAGAAACAGGGATTGCGTGCGATTTTATTGAGACAGATCAAGCGGGCAGCGCAGCACAATCGCCCACCAAACGAGTACCTTTTTTGGAGGATGGCGATATTTTTTTAACGGATTCCAGTTCCATTTTGAAACATATCCGTGAAAAGTCCGGCACTGCTTTTTTATCTAGCGCAAGCGAACTCGATTTATTTGCCATGGTAAACACAGCGCTGGACGCCACCGTAAATTTATTTTTCTTACAACGTGATGGTGTGGATTTGCAAGCCTATGAATATACCCGCCGCCAAGCAGCGCGTGTTGAATCCAGCCTTGCGGAATTAAATGCATTGACGCTGCCCATGCATGCGCCTTATAGCGATGTAGAGTTGCGTTTAGCATGTTATTTATTTTGGGGATTATTTCGCAAGCGCATCAATATAGATGCGCACACAAACTTGCAGCAGTTTTTGGCGGGCATTGACAAATACAAACCTTTTGCAGATACACCACCACTTTGATACAACGAACAATAAACCCGCGAATAAGCGGGTTTATTGTTAAACACAGCACTTAACCATAAATTATTTTAGGCCGCCGCAACTGCTTAATACCCAACCAAAATGTACCCACGGTAATTGCTATTGCCACCAACCAAAACTTCCAAAATGCGAATGCTGCAATAGTTCCACCCAATAGAACTTCTTTAATCACCACCGCCTGCCCCAGCACTGGCACCCACAGCCACCACTCGTAAAACATGCCAGGGTTAAACATGGTGTAAAAGTTCAGCAACATAGGGATAAAGACTAAAGCAGCTATCAGCGATTGCGCATCCTTAAATGATTTAGCAAATATCGATAAACTTAATTGCAGCGCTACCGCAAAAAACACGACAGGTAAGAGCACCCAAAATATTTTTATTAAATCTACGGCATCAACATCCACACGTAAGCCAAGCTGATTAAAGGGCAAGAAACGAAATGCTATCGCTAACAGTGCTAGTTGAATGATTAAAATAACAATAGTCAGCAAGGTGGAGGTTAGCCATTTGCCAAGGTAAATAGAAAAAGTAGCCGCTGGTGTAATGAGTAGTGACTCCAATGAACGGCGCTCGCGTTCGCCTGCCGTCATATCCGCAGAAAAACCCACGCTGCCAATAAACGCCGCCAACAATAGTGTTAAAGGCACACTCGCCAACAAATACACACTCATCTTTTGTTCGTCGGCAATATTTTCCTCGCGCAATTGAATGGGGCTGCCAACATCCGGTGCTATGCCGCGCGCCATTAAATTAACCGCGCCCACACGCGAACCCCACACATAAATTTGAGAGCGTACAAAACCAATACTTGAGGATAATTTTTGATTTGCACCGTCGTACACCAACCACACAGGTGCAGATTCCCCTTTAGCGCGTTTCTGCTTTGCCTCATCCGACAGAATTAAGGCGAAATCAATTTTCTTATCTTTTACTTGCTGAAAAGCACCTGATTCAATCGGCTTAATATCTGCACCTTGCTCACGCAGCCAAGCCACCAGTTCTGGGAGGTTTTGTTCACCTTCCACATAAACAGGAATAGAGTTAACGCCGGCGACCTTTTTATCATTGGCGATATTCACCGCAAAAATCACTAAGCCAACAAAAATAGCGACAAAATAAAGGGGAGGCAAAAAAGCCATTCTTAGCGCGCGTTTATCGCGCAAGGCATCCTTCAATTCCTTGCGAAGCACCACTAGGGCCATAGCAATATTCTGTTTAGTTAACATGCGACTCTCCTTGCTCGGATACTTGCCCAGATGTCCGCTCAGTTACTTGCGACAACTTAATAAAAGCATCCTCCAATGTCGCTGTTCTAGCTTGCGCAATAATCTCAGCCACACTGCCATCCGCTACAATTTCACCGCCAGCAATAATTAATATCCGGTCGCACAAACCGCCCACCTCATGCATCAAATGACTGGAGAACAACACGCAGCGACCTTGATCGCGTAAGGTCAATAACATATGGCGCACCGCGCGCGTGGTAATCACATCCAAACCATTGGTTGGCTCATCCAATAAAATATGTTGTGGTTGATGTACAATCGCCCGCGCCAATGCCGTTTTCATTCGCTCGCCTAAAGAAAACCCATCCGCGCGTCGCTCCGCAATATTCTCCATTGCCAATAACGAAATTAGCTCTTGGGAATTCTTCGATAAATCTGCAGGCGATAAGCCCTGCAGTTCACCAAAGTAATGAATATTTTCGCGCGCTGTTAAGCGTTTGTACAAACCTGTATCATCTGGCAACACGCCCAAGCGCTGACGCGCACTATCTGGATTTTTTTGTACATTAATATCATCAACAAAAATATCGCCTGTCGTAGGTGTTTGTAATCCATAAATTAAACGCAAGAGCGTGGATTTCCCCGCGCCATTTACACCTAATAAACCGGTTATCTCACCATCGCGCAAGGTAAATGAAATATTCTTGAGCGCGTGTACAACGCCTGTTTTTTTGTTACCAAAATCTTTACTGATATTTTCAATGCGAATCATGATTTATTCCTTTGCCTTAATCATTGCTGGAGAACTTTCTGTTTCCATAAACGAAGGTGGAATATAAATTGCGAGCGGTTGAATGTTTTTGGCGCAGCTAGTATCCAAAGTTTTACCGTCGCTCTTAGTAATAAAAGCCGTAATTAATTGTGCGATGCAACCTTCTGAGCTAACAATATGATGCCCACCCGGAGCAACTATATGAGTTAGATTGGCTAAGCCTGCTTTTACGTGCTCCCCCCAATAGGGCGGTGTTACCGGATCAACCGCTCCCGATAGAGCCAATACCGGCAAATCACTCTTAATAGGATTCCAGTAATCACTAGGCACTTGCGCACGTGGCCAATGCTCACAAACCTCTGAATATTTTTGCACCATTTGGGTATTTAAAAATACATTGGATCCTGTGGCAGGTTTATCTTTATAAAGCGGATAATCTTCATTACACACCACCGTATAGTGCATACCGTAATTAATACCCGCCATTTCACTTTTCGATTTCGCTAAATAAATCAGCGATGCCAACACCGAATAATCGCCCGCGTCGGCATCACTAATAACCTGCGGCAAGAGCGATGACAAATCGCGACTATAAAGCGCCAAGCGAATGACTCCAGAAAAATCCTGTGCTGTCATATTTACAATGACTTTTTCTTGCGTGCGAGGATGCGTAATGTTTATCGCTTGTGGATTAGCGAGCAAGCGGTTGGAGATAGCCTTCGCTTTTTGCGCTATATCGCCGAAATGCGTAAGACATGCTGGCGTATCCGCACACTGCTTATTGATGGCTTGCAATGCAGCTAAACCATCCGCCTCCATCGACCAAGGCAGGGCAATTGCAACGGGAGCAACACCATCTAAAATACTTGCACGAGTATGGTTGGGATAACGACGCAGATATTCCAAGACCACGCGCGAGCCATAGGAGCCGCCCCATAAATTTATTTTTTCGTAACCTAACGCTGCACGCACAGCGTCCAAATCTTGCACTGCATAACTCGTGGTGTAATAGGCCGCATAATCTTTAATTTTTTCTATGCACTGCTTAACGGCTTCACGGCCTAGCGCTTCCTCTTCACCGATAGGCATGGGCTTGGTGGATTCAGTATCAAACTCACAGGGAAATGGATTAGATTTTCCCGTGCCGCGCTGATCTACAAAAATAATATCGCGATTTTTTCGCACATCTCTAAACAGCGAATGCATTGATTCAGCGACGACAACAGCAGACTGACCTGGCCCGCCGGCGATAACAAAGAGCGGATCGACTTCAGGGACAGGATTTACCGCAGGAATTCGCAACACATTGAGCGCAATTTTTTTAGCGTTTTTATCTTGCGGATTTTCGACTACGTCTAGACTGCCGCACTGTGCATTTTGTGCCACAGGTGCCTTGCCGGTTTTTGAAAAATCAGGGCACACACTGAGCCAAGAAACATTTTTCTCTGTACTAGAATTATTAGCAGAATCACAGGCAACAAAGCCCAAGGGCAGCAAGATATAAAACGCAGCAAAAAGGCAATTACGCATAGCTAGCTCTCCATACGGCTTATTATTTTTCTCGCCACACACTTTATGAGTTTTCTGTTAAGTATCGCTTAAGCTCTTTAATTAAAAGTTCATCGCTAACTTCTAACTGTTTGGCCGCCATAACCAGATTTTCCAACTGTGGCCGCAAATGTGCTAAACGCGACTCTTTGGTTTTCGTGAGCGGATTTTCTGCGGCAACCTGCATTGGCTTACCGCGCTGCCGAACTAATAAGCCCTCAAGTTCCAGCATGGAATAAGCTTTAGAAATAGTCATGGGATTAACGGCATGCTCAAGCGCAAGCTCGCGCACCGAAGGCAGATCATCACCTGATTTTAATTGCCCACCCGCAATCATGCGCCTAATCTGATCGATTAGCTGGCGATAAATGGGAATTCCCGATTGAGGGTTTAAAATAAACACTAAGACACTCTCACGGATAAATTAGCCACTAGAAAATTTCTTTTGGCTCGATTACGAAACAACATACAGCATACCAATAAGACTATTGCTATTAGGACATACCATTGAATATCAAAACGCATAAATGTCATTGCAGACATTAATGCCATTTTAATAAACATTAAAGCCATTAATGACACCTTGTTCGCGGGCATAATTAAACCCGTATAGTAATCAATCGTTGTCATTAATAAAAAACTCAAGCACAACGCTGCAACACCATGAACAAGTAGACTTGGATTCGTACTTATCCAAATACCTAACATCAACGAGGCCGCAAAAAGCAGGTAAACATTAAGCCTGAAAGAGAGATTTTCTACAGTCTTAAATTGCTCGATTCTACCACCATCACTCAGTAACCATAATTTTGCGTGAGACTGGGTTATTTTAATTTTTGCCTTAGTTCCATTTAAAAAAAGCAGAATCATCCATAAACAAAGCTCTCGCATGCTTTGCATGAAAACAACATACATAAGTGTAAAAGCTAAACTGAATACGGGTGCAAGAACAATTCTATTTAAATAGCCATCCCCCTCTCCCATTAGCAACACATGCTCTTTATTGTTAACTCGCGTCAGTGCATGTTTAAGGCTTGCTATTTTTAAACGCTCCACACAGTAGTCAACAAGCCCGGTAAAACTTTCAAATTTGAATTGTCTTTGCAAGGGGCTACGCCACAACCAATAACCAACATAAGCCCACGTAAAAATAGCCAAGCCTGACATAGCCATATTGAAACCTACAACAGAAGCTAAATAGATGCTCAAGCCACCTGCCAAGGCCAACACAAACATCGGCAAGAGCTGAAAGCTAAATAGCAACATCATCCATAGCATACCTAAACTGAGATAGTTAAATACCAACAGTTTTGCTCTGTAAAAATTTTCAGGATCTTTAGGATCAAAAGCCAGTCCACCAAATAACAAACCGAGCAATAACAAACTTATGTAAAGCTCTTTTCGCACACCCATTAAATGCAATTGGGAATTCACCAGCAAAAAAGCTGAACGCATTCCTATGAATAGCGCAATAAATAATTGTACTAGTACCGGCACCATCATCAGCGCAGCTTGAATTTTCACAGATTCCGTAAAGGCAGTGGCTGCATATGCAAGAACCCATAAACAGAACAAGACAAAAAAGCTGCCCTGCAACCACGAATCACCAAAACATAAAACTTTGATAAGCGAAACGCATCTGCCAATCAAACCGTCATTTTTTTCTGAGCCAGCGACTATCACATGAGCCTGCATTTAAATATCCACCAATTTGAATCGTTTCATACACACTTTTCTGGCAGGTTTTAACAACGCAATAGTCATGAGAGCGACTAAAAGAGCAACCCCATCCTTAATTTCCAGAGTATTGAACGTGCTATATTTTTCCACCAAATAATAACAACTCAGAATCACCAGAAATGCGCTGACGATGGCCTTACGAATATTAATGTGACCTGCTTGCTGGCCTTTTCTGTAGCAATAGATATCCCAGTAGAAATCCAGCGTAATAATTAAACTCAAGATTAATACACCTACTGCAACATACATGAGGTATTGCAGTTGATGAGTGAACAATAAAAACAGTGCAAGCAAAGTGAAATTAAAAGCCACTAGCCAACCAAGCCCACGCCAAAAGAAAGATTCCATATATAAGAAAAGACCCTCCCTATTGCCAGAGAATACAAGCCACGCGCGCTTCATATTTAACATCATTTTTCTGCTGTAAAAATCCACACTCATTGAAATTAATGAATAGACACAGGCAGCAAAAACGGCAACTCGCAATGTATCGCTACTGAGATTATTCATTTTAAAACCGGTCGTTGCATAGAGTGCACACAACAGGCTAAAAAAGAAAATCAATGAAATCCGCTTTAGAAAAAACGATATGTGATCACTGCTCCCCAACAAAAACGTTCCCATAGCTGTACTTATTTTACCCGTCTTTAACCACATGAACGTTTCCCACAGCGGTTCTTGCATTTTAGAACCATCTGCCTGCAAGAAAGTCGATGTTATGGTGCCTCCTGCGGGAATGAAATTCATCCACCAACGATAAAGCAACAACCAGCCCGCAAAACCACCCACAAATAACAAGATGACAGGAACATCCGACAGATAAGCAAATGCCGTTTTCGCAATAACGATCATGAGCACCGGCGAAAACATTGACAAACCAATATCCTTACCAGCAATAAAAATAGTCAACATAAAATAGAGTGGGCAAAAAAGCAGCCACATCACTATCAAATTCATTTTTGGTATCGCATAGGCTGGGTTAACGATAAACACTATATTAATCAACACCGTTAGTAGCGTTGTTGTGAACATAATAAGAAATAATTTTTTCTTGATGTTCGCTGCCAAGTTAATACTTCTGTTGCCTGCCAAAACAAATACCCCAACAGGCAACCCCATAAACCCAACAAAACTAAAGATTGAAAATGAAATTGATGCAAGAATTGCGAAATCTGGAAACACCAAGCTAAGCGCAGCAGATACAAACGCTATGCCAAGAAAAAACACCACGATATAGCCAACCACTTTCAAGCTAAATAACATGACATTGATTAGCTGCCAATATTGGTTAGCCACATTACTAATGGATGAAAAATACGTTAATTGATTCATTAATCAGCTTCTCAATGCTACGAAAGCAATCGCATTTCTGTGTACGGAAAAGATCACGCATTCAACTCCAAGAAAATATCTTCTAAGGACAAATATTCAACATGGACATCCGCATTGAATTTTTGCGCTATTTGTTCCTGCTGCTCTGGCACCCAATTCTTTAAGGTGACCCAAGCTTGCTTGCCTTGAATGCGTTGCTTAACAACATGATGCAAACCTAAATGAGAAGGCAAATCCTCTTTTGCATTAATGATTAAACGCGCGATAGACTCTTTCAACTCATCTAACCCGCCTTGATAAGTCAACTCACCGTTTTGCAGCATCCATACCTGATTGGCCACGCGCTCCATATCGGAAACTATATGCGAAGAAAAAATAATCGCGCGATTTTCATCGGCGGCAATATCTACCAGCTGTTGCAAAAATTGGCGGCGCGCAACAGGATCTAAACTCGCCACAGGCTCATCCAAAATCAATAATTCCGGCTCATGGGCTATAGCTAAAAGAATGGATAATTTTTGGCGCTGACCCACCGACATTTTGCGCGCTGCTATATCCATAGGAATAAGCCATTCGGCTACCAGACGATCTACCAGTTCGCTATTCCATGTTTTGCGGAACGCTTTAAATAGATCTATATGTTCACGACCATTAAATCCAGCCAGCAATTCATCCTGCTGTGGCACAAAACCAATGCGCTGTTTGATATCGCCTTTCATGTCCGTGGCATTCTCACCCCAAAGTTGTACTCCGCCAAAAGAGGGAAAACTAAAGCCGAGCAAGGTTTCTAAGAGCGTGGTTTTCCCCGCACCATTTTTACCAAGCAATGCAATCACATCGCCCGCTTTTACCTGTGCGGTAACGCTTTTGATAATGGTGACACCATCAATTTTTCGCTGAAGGTTTTTGATATCAAGCATTAGATTGTCCACGGCTTTGCTTCCTGTTTTTCAGATTATTTTGCTATTTGATAAGCGTTACTGTTTAACTTTATAAGGTTTTACTTGGTAGCCGGATTTTTCAACTGCCAAACGCTGACCAAACTCTGGCACCTTGGCTTTCCGTAAATCCGTCTCAAAGAATATTTTTTGCGGTACTTTTAGACTACATCGAATTCGGCGGGCTACGGAAAATTTTTTGCGCACCCAATAAACCTATAGCCAAATTGAGCTTATACTTGCCCTTACTGACCCATAAAAGCCCCGAGATTAAAAATAGATATCAATTATTTGTGTATTACTACACTAATACACAAATAATAGTTAAGCAAGTTTTTTTAGCAGGGGAATTACAGATACCTACACTATAAACCTCTTTAAAGTTCGCACTAAGGCACCTTAAATCCCGTAGGAGAGCTTCTGCATACCACCAAGAGTACAGACACATGGCTTTTTACCGTACCTCTGCTAGTACGATTGCCCTATAACAGCTTCAGACAGACACTTAACAATTTTTGGCGGGGAGAGTAATTATATTCAAGATTGAAAAACTGATTTCACTTCCTGGATTTTATACAATACTTATATCAAACAAGATGGCGACATATGAATAACCAACAACTTGCCGAAAATTTTAGAAACTTTTTCGAGGCTGCATGCGTTGAATTATTTCAAAGCCTTGGCTGCGAAATTACTCCTGCGGACGGCGAACCCTTTGATAAGTTTGACGAACCCTATACGCGAATTGATGCAGGGTGCAGTGATTTTGAACTGGATATTTATCTTTGTTTGCCGTATGCCGCTCTTATTATGACTTACCCCATACCAAATCTGCATAGCACAATACCCGAATCTGAACTTGAGGATTGGTTGAGCGAATTAAGTAATTTACTGATGGGTAGATTAAAACGCACGCTTACTTCTTATAATTTTAACTTGATCATAGGACTACCTGATTTTTCCATTGGGCATCCGCCACAATTGAGACGCTCAACGGCAAGCACAAGTTTTTCTTTGAGATTTGCAACGGAAAGCCAGATATTTGAAGCAGGTATCACCGTCGAGCTCCTCAGCGACAATGTTCAACTCATAGAGCAAAATAAGATTCAACCTAATGTGGATGATGGTGATATTGAATTTTTCTGATGCAAAGGTGTAGTCCACTTACAGATAATAGCCAAAAAAAAGCCCCGAACGAGTCGGGGCTTTTTTTTGGCTAAATCACAACAGATTACTCTACTGCAGCTTCAGCCGCTGGCGCTTCACCGGCTGCATCCGCAGTTGCTTCCTTGATAGAAAGCTTGATGCGGCCGCGTTGGTCAACGTCCAAACATTTTACTTTTACCACTTGGCCTTCTTTCAAATAATCGGCAACGCTGTTTACGCGCTCGTCGGCGATTTGCGAAATGTGTACCAAGCCGTCTTTACCGGGCAAGAAGTTTACGAATGCGCCGAAATCTACGATGCGCACAACGGTACCTTCGTAAATTGCGCCGATTTCAGCTTCAGCAACAATGCCTTGTACGCGGTAAATTGCCGCTTGCAAGGCTTCGTTGTTGTCGGCGTAAATTTTAACGGTGCCGTCATCATCGATATCAATTGAAGAGCCGGTTTCTTCGGTGATAGAACGGATAGTTGCGCCGCCTTTACCGATGATGTCGCGAATCTTGTCTGGATGAATCTTGATGGTTTCAAAGCGTGGTGCGTTTTCGCTAACAACGTTGCGTGACGCAGCCAATACTTTGTTCATCTCGCCGAGAATGTGTAAACGCGCAGCAAGAGCTTGCTGCAGTGCGATTTCCATAATCTCTTCGGTGATGCCTTCAATTTTGATATC